>JACQVC010000409.1 GCA_016209995.1 Gemmatimonadota bacterium | reverse complement strand
TCGCGCCCCCACTCAAGAACTCGAGGACGGCCTCGGCGTCCGCATCGGTCAGGCGGGCAACCAGCCTCATGTTGGAGACAATGGTCTCCCACTGGTCCGCGGTATAGCGATTCGCGGGCTGCGGGAGATGGCAGCGCCCGCAGTTCTCGGACCAGATCTCCACGCCCGACCGCTGCGCGCTGGCATCCAACGGGTATCCCAACGCAACCGCACCCAGCAGGGCACCGATCCATAAGACTTGATTCACGGAATGCATGTCTTGCGCTCCCCCTGGCCAAGACTGGCCCACGCAGCTAGAAAGCGATCGTGAACTGCGCCAACAGACTGGCCATACCGATACTTACGTCCACTCAGCGCGGCTGGCCGCCACCGCTGGACATCGTGTGCTCTGTCCCACGCGCACGAGATTTCTCGATCGCGTCGCGGGCTTTCGCGCTGTCCCCACCATTCGTACTTCCACTCTGCACAGTGCTTCGTAGCCTCGGAGCGGCGGCAGCCGCCTCCACGAGGCGCGGAAGCTCGTCTCCGAGCGGCGGGGTCAGGTAATAGAAGATCCCCTGCTCCACGACCCAGGCATCGCTTTCAGACGAGCGGCCGCTGACTGCGATCACCTGCACATCGGGGCACCGATCCTTCAGCACCGCGATCTCGATCTGCGCCGCCTGCGGCCGTTCGTCGATTGCGTCAACCACGGCGACGTCAGGCGCCTCGCGCCGCAGGGCCTTCACGAGGCCCGCTCCCGGCCGTACGTCCGTTACCTCGAAACGCTCCGCATCGAGCGCTCGGACCAGAGAGCGGCCCAGCGCCTCCCCCGGGCTCACCACGACAACCTGAACAGACTTTGCCACGCCTCTCCTCCTCGTCTGCGCAAACGCGCGCCGGGGAGCCCCCGTCTTACGCGCACCAGACCGGGCAGGGCGCATACCAGCGCGCAGCCCAGGGACGCGACCGGCGGGACGACGTACGAAACCGGTTGCGAGCGTGGAAGTTGCCTGCAAACACCACGCCCTGGCGAGGACGCCCCTGGGGCAGGCTGCGTCACACCGGCGTGACGCAGACGCGACGGATTCGCCCCTCCCAGAACCGCCACCCAGGGTAATGACGGCGGAAACCTTGCTCGATGCGGCGCAAGAAAAACACGCGGCCGGAAGCGCGTCACATCTGTGTGACATGTATCAACTTGAGGTCACACGAACGTGACGTTCGGGACCCGCTCCCCGAGAACATCCCGCAGGGAGGGGCGTTCGGAGGTCGGCTGCTCTGGCGCGGTTCGTGCGGGGAGTCTTGAAGGCGAGGCCTTACGTGGGCGAGACCATTCACGCACGGACAACGAAGAGAGGCAACCATGACCATGACCGCGGTCGGTTCAGCCATAGAGGAGCTCAACCTGCACGGGATCGCGCAGATTCGGTTCGAGCGCGCCGTCAGCGAGCTCGACCTCGCGCCAGGGTTCAGCGATTACCTGCGGAGACCGGAACGCGTGATCCGAATCGAGTTCCCGGTCCGCATGGACGACGGATCGGTGCGCATGTTCACGGGTTTCCGGGTACAGCACAATAGCAACCGCGGCCCCTTCAAAGGCGGGATCCGCTATCACCCGGATGTCGGGGAGGACGAGCTGAGGGCCCTCGCGATGATGATGACGTGGAAGACCGCGGTGATGGATGTACCGTTCGGGGGGGCGAAGGGCGGCGTCGTCTGCAATCCGAAGGAGCTGTCGGAAGAGGAGAAACGCGCGGTCACGCGCCGTTACACGAGCCAGCTCGGCCCTGCCATCGGACCCATGATCGATATCCCCGCCCCCGACGTCTACACGGACGCGAGAACCATGGCGTGGATCTTTGATACCTACGACATGACTCACAAAGGGGAGAACAACCTTCCCGTCGTGACGGGGAAGCCGCTCGAGCTGGGCGGCTCGTACGGTCGGTCCACCGCGACTTCCCGCGGGTGCCTCATCTGCATCCGGGAGGCGATTGCCTGGGGGCTCGTCCCCGACGTCCAATCGCTCGGGGGCGCGCGGGTGGTGATCCAGGGGTTCGGCAATGCGGGGGCGGGCCTCGCAACGCTCGCGCACGCGGAGGGCGCCAAGATTGTCGGTGTGAGCGATTCCAGCGGCGGGATCGTTTCCGAGGTCGGGCTCGATCCCGGAAAGGTTCTCGAACACAAAGAGAAGACCGGGCGCGTGAGCGGCTTTCCCGGAGCGCATGTCGTGAGTAACGAGGAGCTGCTGGAGTGGCCGTGCGACGTGCTCGTGCCTGCCGCCCTGGAGAACCAGATCACCGGCACAAACGCCCCCTGCATCCGGGCCAAGCTTATCGCCGAGGCGGCGAACGGACCCACCACGCCCGCCGCCGACGACATCCTGTCCGAACGCGGCGTCACGGTGATCCCCGACATCCTGTGCAGCGGCGGCGGTGTCACCGTGTCCTACTACGAGTGGGTCCAGAATCTCCAAGACGAGCAGTGGGACGAGGATACGGTCAACGCACGGCTCGAAAAGAAGATGGTCAAGGCGTTTCGCGGGGTGTTCGAGCTGGCGTCGGAGCGCAACGTCGATCCCCGCGTGGCCGCGTACATGATCGCCCTCGAGAGGCTCGCCCGCGTCACCCAGCTGCGCGGGTTCTGGCCGTAGTCCTCACAGCGCGTCCCGGTCCTTCAGTCGCGGAACGCGGCGGGATCGATGCCGTGCTTCTTCAGCAGCCGGTAAAGCGTACCCCGCGGCACCTCGGCCTCCGCGGCAGCTCGGGTCACCTCGCCTTGGTGGGTTCGGACCAGGTCGGTAAGATACTGCCGCTCGAACTCGCTCACCTGGCGTTCGCGAGCCGCGAAGAAGCCCCGGGGCGCCTTGCCGACGCGAGCGCCGGCCGCGGTCACGATTTCGTCGGGCAGATCGTCCAAGGTGATCGTATCGGTCCTGATCGTGGCGCGCGTCCGCTTGATCACGTTCTGCAGCTCGCGAACGTTTCCAGGCCACGGGTAGGCACACAGGACCTCGAGAACCTGAGGGTCGGTCTCCACGCCTTCGCGTCCCATCTCCCGGGCATAGCGGTCCACGAAGTGGGTGGTCAGAAGCGAGATGTCTTCCAGCCGCTGCCGCAGCGGCGGAAGCTCGATGCGCGCCACGTTGACCCGATAGTAGAGCTCCATGCGGAACCGCTCCTTGCGCGCCTCCTCTTCCAGCTCCAGGGAGGTGGCCGCCACAATGCGCACATCGACCTCGATCTCATCCTTGCCCCCAAGGCGCCGGATCTTCCGCTCTTGCAGCGCCCGCAGGAGCTTCGCCTGCAGCTTGGGCGGGAGCTGCCCGATTTCGTCGAGAAAGAAGGTGCCCCGGTTCGCAAACTCGAGGAGCCCCAGGCTGCGAGCGTAGGCCCCGGTGAACGCGCCGCGCTCGTGGCCGAAGAACTCGCTCTCCAGCAGGTCTTCGGGGATGGCGCCGCAGTCCACGGGTACGAAGCGCGCGCCGCTCCGCGAGCTGCGCTGGTGGACGGACCGCGCCACCAGCTCTTTTCCGGTCCCCGTTTCGCCGGTGATGAGCACGTCCACATCCGTCGGGGCGACCCGCTCGATCGTCTCGTACACGGCGCGCATGCCGGGGCTCGTCCCGATCATGTCCCCGAACGCGTACGCGCGCTCAAGCTGGCGCCGCAGGAGGCGGTTTTCCTCGTGGAGCCGCCGGCTCTCCAAAAGCCGCTGGGCCGTGGCCAGCAGGTCGTCCGGCAGGAACGGCTTCGTGAGGTAATCCGCCGCGCCCAGCTTCATGCTCTCCACTGCCGTCTCCACGGTCGGGTATGCCGTGAGCAGGAGGACCGGTAGCTCCGGGTCGCGCTCCCGCGCGATGCGCAGCAGCTCCACGCCATCCACTCCGGGCATGCGCACGTCCGCGACGAGCAGGTCCCAGCCGTCCGCTGAAATCTTGTCCGCCGCGCGTGTGCTGTCGTCTTCCAGCACGATCTCCACGTTACTCAGCTTGCTGAGGACGTCGCGGCAGACCTCCAGCATGCCGCGCTCATCGTCCACTACCAGGATGCGCGCCTTGACCATCGTCACCGCTCCGCGGATCCGGCCGTTTCCACCGGCAGGCGCACCGTCACGCGGGTCCCCGCCCCAGGCTCGCTCGTGACCGCGATGTCGCCCCCGTGACTGCGCACCAGGCCGAGGCAGATGGCGAGACCGAGACCGGTTCCCTTTCCCTCGGGCTTGGTGGTCCAGAACGGCTCGAAGATGCGCTCCCGGTGCGCCTCCCGGATCCCGACGCCCGTGTCCTGGACGACCACGGCCACTCGCGATGGAGAGTTCAGCCGCCCGGTCCCCTCCAGCCTGGCCGAGATCGTGAGGTCACCGCCCCGAGGCATGGCATCCAGCGCG
>JACQVC010000408.1 GCA_016209995.1 Gemmatimonadota bacterium | reverse complement strand
GAGAAGCGGCCGTTCGTCCTCGAGAGCGCCGACGTCCTCACCACGCCGATCAACGCCGTGTTCACTCGCACGGTGGCGGATCCGCTGGCGGGCGTGAAGCTCACGGGCAATGTCGGTGCCAGCGCCATTGGCTTGTTCGCCGCGCGGGACCGCATCACGAACTTGATTTTCCCGGCGAACCAGGGCTCCGCAGCGGACTTTCTGGATCAGGATGCGTACAGCCTGGTGGGCCGTTACCGGCATGACGTGGGCGGGTCGAGTTCCGTCGGCGCGCTGTTCACGGGGCGGTTCGGGGAGGACTACCGCAACGCGCTCGCCGGCGCCGACGCTTTCCTCCAGTTCACGCGCTCGAACAGCCTGCGTGCACAACTGCTGCTCTCGTCCACGGAGTATCCGCGCGCTCTCGCCACATCGGCGGGCCAGGTGGCGGGCACGTTCGCCGGTAGCGCGGCCTCGCTGGAGCTGATCCACGCGAGTCGCAACTGGTTCGCGGGCCTGAGTTATGAGGACCTGAGCCCCGAGTTCCGCGCCGACCTCGGCTTCGTGCCGCAGGTGGACGTCCGTACCATGCATGCGGGACTCTCGCGAGTCTTCCGCAGGGCCAGCGGCGGGTGGTTCACGCAGATCAACATCAGTCCCTTCGCGCGGCGCACGCAGGATCACGGCGGTCGCCTCACCGATCAACTCGCCAGTCTGGAGATCTTCTATCAGGGTCCGAGTCAGACCCAGTTCCAGGTGGAGGTCACGCGCGCCCAGGAGCTGTTCGCGGATGTGCTTTACGGACTCAGCCGCGCCTTCATCAGCTTCAACACCCGCCCGACGGGCGACACCCATTTCGGCGGCTTTGTGGACTTCGGCGACGCGATCGACTTCACCAACGCGCGGGCGTCAACCAGCGTGATACTCGGCCCATTCTTCTCGGTAAACCTCTTCGATCGCCTCTCCCTCGAAGCGAGCTATCGCGATCAGCGACTCGCCTATCACGGCGACCAGGTCTTCCGTGCGAAGCTGTTCCAGCCGCGCGTGGTCTACCACCTCGGCCGGCGAGCGTTCGTGCGCGCGATCGTCCAGTACCGCCGCGTGGACCGGACCCCGAGCCTGTACAGCGTGCCCGTGAACGTGAAGGACGAGTCGGTCCTCACGCAGCTTCTCTTTTCGTACAAGGTGAACCCGCAGACCGTCTGGTTCGTCGGTTACGGGGACAACTACTTGGGTACCGAGCGCTACGACCTGACGCAGCGGTCCCGCACCTTCTTCACGAAGCTGGGCTACGCCTGGCGGCCGTGAGGGGAGATGGAAGAGCGCTTGCGGGAGGTGCGGGACACCTCCCTCAAGGTGTGGTTTGGTCCTACGCCGTGCGCCTCAGCGCACCGGAAAACGGATATCGCCTCCGACGTACACCTTGGTTCCGGGGCCGGGCTCGTAGTACCGCCCGCCGAATGCGTTGATCGTGACCGAGGTGTTGTACTTCCGGTCGAACAAGTTCGTGACTCCGATGAACGGCGAGACGTCCAGGCTACCGATGCGGCGCTCGCGCAGCCCGGCACGCACGTCGGTCACGGCGTACGCGCCGGAATAGTTCGCGTTCCCATCGTCCGCCGCCATTCTGGACACATAGCGCGTCTCGATGTCCGCGAAGGTGCCCCAGGGCGCGCGCAGCGAGACCAGCCCGCTCAGCCGGTTCTTCGCGATGCCCGGGACACGCTTGCCGTCGCGCCGCAGTCCCGTCGAGGTGATGTAGGTGCGGAAGCGGGCGTCCGTGTACGTGTACGCGATCTGGGTGCTGAGAAAATCGGCGACCGCCAGGCTGATCCCCAGCTCGGCGCCCTTGTGCGTCGCGGAGCCGGCGTTCTTGAAGAACTGGCGGCCCGGCGCAGCAGGGATCTCGAAGGGAATGAGCTGATCGTGCACGCGCGCATAGTAGAGCGCGAGCTGATACGCGGCGCGACCCAGCAAGCGTCCCTTGGCCCCGGTTTCGACGGAATACGTCCGCTGCGGGTCGATCTCGGGATTGAACCCGCCGGCGCCGCTGGGCCGGTTGACCAGCTCCGTCGTCGTCGGCGTCTCGAACGAGGTGGCCACGTTCGCGTAGGGATGAAACGCGTCCGCCACGGCCAGCAGCACGCCCACGGACGGGCTGAGCGCGTTCATCACGCGCACGCCCGAATCGTCAGGGTTCGTGGACGTGATCAACCGATCGTCCGCCTCGAACCGGGCACGATCGTAGCGCAGCGCGGCCACCAGCTCGAGCAGGTCCCCGAGCGGCGCGGTAGCCTGGGCGGCGGCCCCCAGGGACAAAACCGTTTCCTCCTGATCGAGGGTCTTGTTGCCGCGAGTGCCCTGGCTGTTGACGTACCGCTGACGGTCATCCAGTTGCGCATCGACCTCGGCACCGATCGCCAGATTCACGGCGCGCTGGCCCGCGGCCAGGTCGCGAGTATAGGAAAGGCGCAGGCCGCCAGCGTTGCGCTCCAGATCGATGATCTCGTTCGGGATCGGATTATCCAGGCTCCGGTTCAGCACGTAGCCCGCCACCTCGAGCTGTCCGGACTGCATGCTGCGGTTCCAGGAGGCACCCAGCTGGGCGTGCCGCCCCTTCTCGCCCGTCTTCTGGTTCACGTTGTTGATGAAGGCCTGGTTACGGTTCGCGGCCAGTAGCGTCGCGGAGAGCGATCCGGGGTTTCGGGCATCGTAATCGACGAAGTGGAGCCACGTGTTGAGCTGAGTGCGCGCGCCGCGGTGTCCGAAATGCGCGCTCGCCTGGTAGTTCTCCGCCGAATTGGAGAACCTAGTCGATTCCGGCTTATGGCTGTCACGATAGCCGTCGTAGTTAAGCCGGTTGAGGTTGACCATATAGGAGGTGTTGCCCTGGCGGCCGCTGGTCGTGGCCTCCGTACGCAGCAGCCCGTCCTCGCCGCTGATCACGCGGATCGCCTGCTGGAACGGCATGTCCGGCGGCTCCGCGGAATGCAGTTGGATCACACCACCGGCCGCGTTTCCGTAGACCGTGGACGCGGGGCCGCGAATGACCTCGATACGACCGAGCGTGCTCGGGTTCACGTGATTCAGCGTGGTCTGCCCGTCCGGCATGGTTGCCGGGATGCCGTCGATCAGTACCTTGACGCCGCGCACGCCGAACTGTGCGCGAGCGCCGAAGCCGCGCATTGAGATGCGCTCGCCCAAAGCGTAGTTGTAGCGATTGTCCACCTGTACGCCCGGGACTGTGCGCAACGCTTCGTCCAGTGCGAGCCCCGGTCGCGCCAGGCGGATGGCGTCCTGGCCGACGACGGCCACAGCGTACGGCGCCTGGTTCAGCTCGAACGGCGTGCGCAGCACGGTTACCGTGATCGGCGATAGCGCGATCACGCTGTCGGCGGGAGTAGTCTGGACGGCCGCGGCCGCGCCCGGTGAGGCGGCGGCGAGCGCCAGAAGGATCACGACCGCTTCGGTGCGGAAGCTCACGATGGTGCGGTTCATAGGTTTAGCGGGGTTAGAGTGCACTAGAGAACTCCTGGGCGAATAAGCTCTGCTGCGTCACGCTGGCGCGCAAGTAGATTGGAATGCGATTGATGGTTCGGGGCAGCGGCGTAGATAGACCGAGGTCACCGGGCGGTTCGGACTTGAGCTTGTGAAGGCGGGAAATGGTATGTTGCGGGAAGTGAGCCAGTGATCCGGGCGTGGCTGCACCTGCGCCGGTCGGGCGTACGGATCGGATGGGGCCAGATGGTCGCCATGCGGCTGCGCAAGACGCTCACGCCCGAGGTACTGGCCGCGATTCTGGCGGCGCACAAGAGTGGTCTCGACTTCACGATCGCTGAGCTCGAGGCTCAATACCTGGCGGGCGGCAACGTGCAGGACGTGGTCAAGTCCGCCATGGCGCTGCGGGCGAGCGCAGTCCCGTTCGATCGACGCAAGCTCCTCGGCGTAGACCTCGCGCGGGGGAACACCTGGGACTTCGTCGGCCGCTTTCTCAAAGCCCGCCAGGTGCAACGGGATCTCACGTTCGAGGGCGTGGCGGACCGGTACCTCCGGGGTGAATGGCCAGTGGAGTAATGGAGTAGCGGATGGGTCCGGTGACAGCGACCAGGCGGAGCTCGTGATGGGCGACGGGGAACGGTCGGAACAGGCGCACCGCGAGGAGCGCTCGAACCTCGAGCTCAGGGAGCGGCTCGAGGAGCTGCTGGCACTGGCCAGGTTGCTCAACCGTAAGCGCTCGCTCCTGACGCGCGAGCAGCTCGAGGAGGTCGCTGTGCGGATGGCATGGCTGAGCGAGGAGATCTACCGCGCCGCGGTCGATCCGATACGACTCGTGTCCCGGGATGAGTGATGTTCCGGGCGTGCGGCAGATCGAGCACACCGCCGATGTCGGGATCGAGGTCGAAGCGCCTGAGCGCGGTGAGCTGTTGCGTCGCGCCGCGCTCGGAATGACGGCGCTCATCCTCGAAGCTCCGCCGTCGCCGATCGAAGAACGGACGCTGGAGCTGACTGCCGCAGACTTGCCGTCCCTGCTCATGGCCTGGCTGCGCGAGCTGTTGTACTGGCACGAGGTGGAGGGCTTTGCCTTCGCGGACGCCGCGTTCCTGGAGATCTCCGACATGCACTTGCGGGCGGCGGTCCGCGGCGGCCCGGACCCGGTCACGCCGGCGCGCGAGATCAAGGGCGTGACGTACCACAATCTCGTCGCTCAACCGCGCGGGGATGGGTGGTATGCCCGGGTGATCTTCGATGTATAGCAGGTTGCATCGCGCCGGTGGGAGAGCGTAATGGAAGTCATCAAGCTCGACGAGTACCGCTGGCTGATTCCCAAGCAGGGGAAGATGCGCGTCGATGGCCTCATCTTCGCGGACGAGTCGCTCATGCGCGATATCCGCGGCGATCAGGCGGTCCAGCAGGTTGCCAACGTGGCTCAGCTCCCGGGAATCGTGGCGCGCTCGATCGGCATGCCGGACATACACTGGGGCTATGGGTTCGCCATCGGCGGCGTGGCCGCCTTCGACGAGACGGAAGGCGGCGTCATCTCGCCGGGCGGCGTGGGCTACGACATCAACTGCGGGGTGCGCCTCCTGCGCACTCACCTGCGCGCTGACGAGGTGAAACCGAAGCTGAAGAACTTGATGGACGATCTCTTCGCGTCCGTCCCCGCAGGCGTGGGCCGCGGTTACAAGAAGTTCGTCCTCACACCGACGGCCATACGGGACATTCTCGTGCGGGGCGCCGCCTGGGCCGTGGACCAGGGGTTCGGCACGGCGGCCGACCTGGACCATATCGAGGACCGCGGTACGATCCGTGGCGCCGATCCCGAGCAGGTCAGCAAGCGGGCGGTCGACCGCGGTCGCGACCAGGTGGGCACCGTCGGCAGCGGCAACCATTTCATCGAGATCGGCGCCGTCTCCGAGGTGTACGATCCTGCCACGGCCACGCGGCTGGGGCTCGAGCCGGGCACCGTGACCGTATTCATCCACTCCGGGTCCCGCGGCCTCGGCTACCAGGTCTGCGATGACTATCTCGAGGTCATGCTGCGCGCAGCGCAGAAGTACGGCATCGACCTTCCGGACCGGCAGCTCTGCTGCGCCCCCCTCGGCTCGCCGGAGGCCGAACGCTACCTCGGGGCCATGCGGGCAGCCGCGAACTTCGCGTTCGCCAACCGCCAGATGATGGCGCACCGCGTGCGCGAGGTATTTCAGCACGCGTTCGGCCGCCCGTGGCAGGAGCTGGGCCTGGGTCTGGTCTACGACGGGGCGCACACCATCGCGCAGGTCGAGCGCCACGCCGTGGATGGCCGGGACCGCGTCGTGTGCGG
>JACQVC010000405.1 GCA_016209995.1 Gemmatimonadota bacterium | reverse complement strand
GATGAAACGGGATCGGAGTAGTTCGTCGTTCACCTTCCAGCGCTGGGAGCAGACGCAGGCGCCGTTGCCGTCCAGTGTCGTCATGACGGTTCGGATGACGCTCTAGGACGGGGCGGAGAGCGTGGAGTCCGGGGCTACCTTCTCGGCGCCCCGGATTCCCCTCTCAGCTAGAGACGTCCTTGTTGCCACCTGTTCGGCACGGAACCAAACGCGAGAGAGGGCATCATGTGTGCTGGTCGTCGCAGTAGGAATAGTAGGAATGGAAAGGCGCCGGGAGCGCTGGCTCTGGGCGCAGCGGTCTGTGTCACCCTGGCCGGGTGTGATTCACTCCTGGACGTGAGCCTGCCGGGCGCAACGCCCGCTGAAGCGTTGGACGATCCTGCATTTGCCCCGATTCTGATCACCGGCGTCCAGGGTGATTTTGAATGTGCCTATACCAACTACGTGTACCTGGCGGGCGTCGTGAACGGAGAGCTGATCGGGGCGCAGACGTTCCTGGGCCTGGTCCCTTATCAACGTCGAGACGTACGGCCGATCGAGCAGGGATATGGCGAGAACGGCTGCGGAAGCGCGACCGCGCTCTACACACCGATCTCCATCGCGCGGTTCGTGGCGGATGACGCGTTCAAGCGGATCAACGCCTTCTCCGACGCCCAAGTGGCCAACCGCGCGCGTCTTCTGGCCCAGGCCGCCCTGTACGCTGGCTACAGTCATACCGTGTTCGGCGAAGGTTTGTGCAGCGCCGCCTTCGACGGGGGCCCCGAGGTTCCCCCGGCCCAGGTGTTCCAGTTGGCGAAGGAGCGCTTTACCAAGGCCATCGAGCTGGCGACTCAGCCCGGCGACAACGAGACGCTGAATGCGGCGTACGTCGGCCGCGCCCGGGTCCAACTATCCCTGGGGGAGACACCGCGGCAGCAGCGGCGGATGCGCGGAAGGTACCTGCTGGTTTTGTGAAGGTGGTCACGCGATCGAATGCGGCCAACACCCGTCAGAACAAGATCTATCGGCAGAACGGTCCCGACCTGGCCGTATCGGTGGATCCAAAATTCTGGAACGTGACCTGGATTGGCGTCGCCGACCCGAGGGTCAAGGTCACGAATGTCGGCATCAAAGGACAGGATGGACTCACGCCGATGTGGCGCCAGACCAAGTACACCGCGGACAATACGCCGATACGGCTCGCGAGCTACGTGGAAGCCCGTCTCGTTATCGCCGAGGTCGAAGGGGGTCAGACGGCCGTCGACATCATCAACGACCTCCATCGAGCGGCCGGTATCCCGCTGTTTGCGAGCAGCAACGCGGAGGAGATCCGCCAGCAGGTCCGCGAAGAGCGGCGGCGCGAATTCTTCCTGGAGGGAAAGAGGATGGGAGATCTGCGTCGGTATGGCGGGGGCGCTTTCGCCGCCGCAGCCGGCGGCAGACACCCGTACACGCTGGATACCTACGGCGGCATGGAGTGCTTCCCTCTCCCGAACGTGGAGCTGCTCAACAACCCCAACCTCCGAGGCTAGGAGCCTATCGTCCGTTGGCTTCGCGTGACGGTCGCCGGAACGAGGTAAGATCATGAATACCAATCGTCGGGAGTTCACGAAGCTGCTGGGCGCGTCGGCGGTGGCACCGCTCGCTGCGCCGGCGGCCGGACTCACGCTATGGGAGAGAGCCGAGCTCGAGGTGCAGCAGACCGGCGAAGTGTCTCCAGAGCTGACACGCGCGCTGCTCGATGCCCAGGGGTCGCGCGGTATCTTCGAGGAGCCCGAGCACTTCGAGGTCCTGCGGGCCGCGCTAGCCAGGAAGATCCGCGACCATCGGATCCTCCGCAGCTTCCCGCTTCCCGCCGACATCGAGCCGCTGCTCAACTTCGAGGCGTGACCATGACGAACGAGGATCTGTGCTACCAGACAGTCGGCGAGCTATCGGCGCTGATCGCTTCGCGGCAAGTCTCGCCGGTCGAGCTGACCCGCGCATACCTCGAGCGCACGGAAGCATTGAACCCCACGGTAAGCGTGGTGATCACGCTGACCCGCGACCACGCGTTGCGCCAGGCGGCCGCGGCCGAGCGGGAGATCCAGCTTGGCCGGCGACGCGGGCCGCTGCACGGCATTCCCTACGCGGTCAAGGATCTTTACGACACGCAAGGGATCCGCACGACGGGCGGCTCGACGATTTACCGGGATCGCGTTCCCGATCGCGACGCGACGGCGATCGAGCGCCTGAACGAGGCCGGGGCCGTTCTGCTCGCCAAGCTCGCCATGTCCGAGTTCGCCAGCGGCGGCAATAACAACAACCTCATTCCCCACCCCAGGAACCCCTGGAAGCTCGATCGTTCGCCCGCGGGCTCGTCGAGCGGATCGGGTGCCGCAACCGCCGCGGCTCTGGCCGGCTTTACGCTGGGCTCCGAGACCGGCGGCTCCATCATGGGTCCCTCCGGTGCGAACGGCGTTTCCGGCATGCGACCGACCTACGGACGCGTGAGCCGCTACGGCGTCATGGCGCTGGCCTGGAGTCTCGACAAGGCCGGCCCACTCGCTCGGTCGGCAGCAGACTTGGGGTTGGTGCTGGAGGTGATCGCGGGTCACGACCCGCGCGACCGCACCTCGCGCCCGAACGCGGCTTTCACCTTCCGTAGCGATCCGGGACCCGTGGCGAGTCGCAGGCTCGGCGTGGTGCGCGCGGAGTTCGAGGCCGTGCCCGAGGCCAACCGCGCTGTCTTCGCAAACGCGCTCGCTGTGCTGAGGCGCGCAGGGTTCGTGCTGGAGGACGTGGTACTTCCCGACCGTCCTTATGGCGAGGTCTACACGCTGATCAGCAACACGGAAGCGGGAACGAACTTCAAGCCACTGTTCAACGACGGGCGGATCATCCAGTTCTCGAGCGCGTCGCGCCGCGCCGACTGGATGGCGGCCAGCATGATGCCGGCTTCCGACTATCTCACGGCGCTGCGGATCCGGGCGCTGCTCAAGCGGGAAGCCGACGAGGTGACCGCCCGCTATGCCGCTCTGATCGCGCCGACCAGCCCGACCGGGTCCGGACCGATCGAGCCACCGGACACTCCGCCCCGCGCGGGTGATCTGTCGGACCGGTCGGTGCGCAGGCTCAACACCCTGGGGAACCTCACGGGCCTGCCTGCGATCTCGATTCCGTGCGGGTTCGACGGCGAGGGCATGCCCCTGGGGCTGCACATCGCCGCGCGTGCTTGGGACGATCAATCCGTCCTGGATGTCGGCATGGTCTTCCAGCGGGAGACGGACTTCCACCGTCGGCGCCCGTCGTTCAGGCCGTGAGCGCGAGCGCGGGGCGGAACACGGTCGTCCGTGCGCCCGGCGCCTGCGTGGTGTGTACCCATTCCACTCTGCGGACCTTCGCGGCCGCGACAGCGTTTCGTGGTCGTATTCTGCAGGGCCATCCGTCCGAGCCTCACCGCCGGATCGCCTCTGGCTCGTTCGCCGTTCGCTTAGCGTCACACATTCCGCCAGGAAGACACGACTATGATCGGAATCGTGCAACGGCGCTTCGTCGCCGCCGGTCTTGTGAGCGCGTTCGCTCTCACGCAGAGTTCCGGGCTCGCTGCTCAGGAGCGCGCCGACTGGGACGTCTCGGTCCCTCGGGGTCAGACACGAGAGATCG
>JACQVC010000398.1 GCA_016209995.1 Gemmatimonadota bacterium | reverse complement strand
TGTGATTCCGCGGAACCACCGGCTGGCTCGACGAAGGTGGGTCCTGCTCTCCATGTTGGCAGGCGAGAGCTTCGTGGACTTCCGCCGTGACTGGTCGGTCCGAGAGCTGACCGATCACATGTTCGACGCGGCCCACATCGGACGCACGACCGTCTGCGAGGTCAACGATGTTCCGACCGTACTGGACCTGGTAGCGCACGGCATTGGCATCGCGCTCGCGCCGACGGCGGTAGGCCGATACCGCTTCGATGTTCGCTTCGTGCCGCTGAAACCGGCCCCACCCACGTGGGATGTCGCGGTCGCGTACCGGGGCGCCCAGCCCTCGAACCCGGCGGCCCGGGCGCTGCTGAAGGCGCTGCTTGATAGCGTCGGACAGGAGGAAGCGGCAGCGAGCCGCGCACGCCGACCTCCGCCGTAGGTCCTACTCCCTCCACTTCCGAGCTGCGCGAGTCGCGCACATGGTGCGCTTGAGCCTGCAGCCTCCGCCGTAGGCCCTACTCCCTCTTACGACACTCCGGGTGCACTTCTGCCAGGCACTGTCTCACAGCGCTCCGGATCTGACTCATGGAGAGCCCGGACCGGCGGGCCCGCTCCGCCACGAGGCGGGCCACGTCGTCTAGGGTCCGGCGACCGTCGATGGTCGAGACAACCATCTGGAAGACGGGCACCGCCGACCAGAAAACGGACTGACCCGGGAAGGTCGGGATCGGCAGATGCCCAAAGACGAGCCAGGAAGGGGGGCCATCCTCGGAGCTATCGGCGTGCGGCGGATCCGGCGGTGCTTCGAGCCTGGTGGCCGAGAACGCCAACACCCACTCCATCCTCCCGCGTCCGTTGAGCCTGGAGACGAGGTAGGGCACCACCTCGGTCCGCCATCGGTCCAGCCGGAAGCCGCTCCGAGCAGCCAGATCGAACAACTCCTCCCGGGCGAAGCGAAGCGCGATGGGCGCCTCCGGCTCGTAGCGCAGCGGCCCGAGGTTCAGCCAGACGCCTCCCGGCCGCAGCAGCCTGTGCAGGGTGCTGATGAGGTCCCGCACGTCATCCGGACCCTGGTCGATGAACCACGGCGTCACGACCGTGTCCGCCATCCCCGGCGCGAAGGGCGGCTCCAAGCCGTCCGCCAGCACGAAGTGGAAGCGGTCGTTATCCACTGGACCGTCCGGCGCCGCCAGCACCCACTGCCTCCAGCCGTGCTCCACTTCGCAGATCTCCCAGTTGGCTTCCCGGATGGAGACCGGGTCGCCACGGGTGACGGCGCGGGCGGCGGCAAAGAGGATTGGATCGAGATCGATCACCACGATCTCGGCCTCGCGGTGACGACGATGAAGATCGTAGGCGAGCCGGCACGCGCCAGCGCCCAAGACCATCGTGCGCCCCAGTGCCCTGCCGTCGATGACTGCCTCCACAGTCGCCAGTGCCCGCTCGTTCTCTCCCTTCGGCTCGGGCGGAGACGCCCAGTCCCGGTAGAGGTAGGGTAGGTACTCCAGGGTCACCGGCGCGTCCTCCGCCAGCGGGTGACCCGGGCCCTCCTGGGCTCCGGCGGGGAGCAGAGGTTCGAGCAGGGTGCGCACGTCTGCCATCTGGCCCTGAATCGCTTCGATCACCGCCCGGCACCGGGCACGCGTGAGGGGCAACACGTCGGCGCCCCGCAGCTCCTCCTCGACCTTGCGCACGGTTTTGCGGACCTCGTGCTCCAGCAGCGTCAACCGCCTGCGACAAGACGCAAGGTAGGCTTTGGGGTCGGCGAGGAGGATCGGGATGTCCCCAAGTCGGGGGTACGTCCGGGCACAGCCCGAGCAGGCGATCTCTGGCGCACGCAGGTCGAGCCTCGTGGCGCAATGAGGGCAGCGCGCCGCGTCGATGAGGGACGTGAGCTGCTCGGACGTCGGGTGATGCATCGCCTCCCCCATCTCTCAACGGGAAGGAGGTGGCTGGATAACGATGACCGCCAGGGAGACCCTGGTGGCCGGCAGCTCGCTTTCCCCGGCGGGCAACCCGTTCTGCTTCAGGAAGAAGGCGACGATGTCGGCATACTGCCGCGCGGTGAGGAGACCGGGGAAGTCCTGCGGCATCGTGTTGCGTACGAGATCGAAGAGGTCGAACACGGGGCGATCCATCCATTGCCGCATAAAGCCCAGGCCCGTGAACTCGTCGAGCGTGTGGCAGCTCGCGCAGTTCCGCCGGAACGCCGCCTCCCCACGGTCCGACTGCGCGTCGGTGTAGACGCCGTCACGAACGCTCCTCATGTCAGCCGCTGCCTGCGCCGAGAGTGGGGCCGCACCCAGCAGCATGGAAATAGCGAGGGCGAGCGCCCAAGTGAGCGCTGGCCTCGAGGCGCGGATCATGTGTCGGCTCCTTGGGTCTAGCGGTCTTGTACGGCAGCCGCTGCACTGTTCGGCTCGCAGCCCGATAGGACCGGATACTTTCAAATTAGGCGCGGCGCGCAACCGCCTGCAACGGCAGTTCATTCAAACGAGCCTCTGCTGAATCCTGCATGCTCATCGGGACAGGTGTCCGAAGAGATCGGCCCGCACCTCCGGATTGCGCAGTTTCCAGACGGCGCCATCGGTGAAGTAGTGGTGAATGTTGAGAAAGAAGTTGGGGACCATCATCGCCGCGGCACCCGCCCGACTGCCGAGGAAGCCTTCCACGGCCCCGCCGGTCAGCGGCGGGACGAATTCCAGAAACAAGAATGATAGTCCGACCAGCGCAAGGCCGAACACGATGACATGGACGCGAAGCCGTCGCGGAGAGGTGCCGGGACGGCGGGCGGCGCGGTTGATTTCGACGCGCAGCGGGAAGCCGAGGTATTGCAAAGCGTGGGCGATCTGTACCCAAAATTGAGCAGCAGGATGGGTCGCCATGGCCGCGTACCAGATGAAGATAGCCGCCCACGGGACGAGTGTGCGGATCGGTGGCAGGCGTCCGGCGCGTCTCGCATGCCGCACGAAGCCCCAGACACCGAGCCCAATCGCGAGAAAGGTCGCCTGGGTCAGGACTGAATAGACCGGTGTGAACAGCCCTCGAAGCAGTGGCGTCTCACTGCCCCAGTAGAAGAACCAGGTGACGTGCCAGGCGAGGAGGATGCGCAGGCCGCCGCGGATCAGGTGCATCTCCGTCCGGTCGAATGCCGTCCCGGCCAGATGGGCGTAGGTCGCCATCATCCCCCACGCCTGCCCGGTGTAATGCCACGCCAGGTAGGCACCGGAAATCACTGCAAGCAATGCGATCCACACCTCATTGTACTGAGCCACCCAGATGGCGTAAGCACTGTACACCGCCAGGAACCCAGGGACATACATGGAAGCCCATTTGTGTTTGAGGATGGTTTCGCGCGAGCGATAGACCATCCGGTACGACGCCATGAAGTGCGGAACGTTGATCAGCACTGCCAGCCAAGATTTCACCGGGTCCAACCAGGGATGGGCCACCACATCCGTGGCGAGGATTCCTTGCTGGCGAGTCAGTAAGAGCGGCAATAGTACGATGATCGAGGCGCCCCCCACGCACATCGTGTCCACGAACGGGGAGAAGAGTGTCGGAGCACCTCCACGGCCAGGTTGGGGCAAACCGGCGTCCACTGCGGCGGGTGCTGGATGGTCCCCCTCAGCAAACTGCGATGAGTCTCGTCGGACTACCTCGCGGCGTCTTCTCCTCGCCATCAGACCCTGCTCCCTGCCTAGCGGGCACGCCTCTCCTCGCCCGGGCGGTACCGGCGCACGATCGCCTGCTCGATGTCCTCCTCTCTCCAGAGGACTCGCTTCATTCCGTTAGCCGCGAACAGCGCCGCTTGATTGGTGTGGTACGGCGAGTCCGGGTTCGGGCTCTGGCCATAGCTGAGGACCGAGTAGGCGCGAGGTGGGTCACCGAACTCGACGGCCAGCACCCAGCCGTCACCGCCGTTGGCCACCCGCTTGCCGTCGGCATCCGTGGAAAAGTTCAGGACGCGGAAGCAGCCGAGTGCGCCGCTGCAGCCGCCGACGGGAACGTCGACGTCGGCTCGCCGGACCCGGTGCACCTCGCCCCACGCCATGTCCCACGCACCGAACCGGCGCGCCGTCTCCGGTACGGCCCAGCCGAAGGCTTCGGCCGCGAGCTCGAGGTCCGCCAGCCCGCGCGGCGAGGTAACCGGCTCGTCCGGGTTCCACGGCACGGCGTGCGGCTCGCGATCGCCCATGAGCGAGAGGTAGCGGTTCCACCAGGTCTCGAAGAGCACCCCGCCGCGGCTGCCGGCCGCAACGCTGTTGTCCCAGGCGGCGAGCAGCTCGAGGGCGCGGGCGACCCCGCCCGTCGGCGAAGTGCGAAGGACGGCGGCGACAAGATCGTCCTTGACCCGGTCAGCCAGCAGCATGCGCATGCTGTACTTGGCCGCGACCACGTCCTCGAGGCTGAAAATGCGGTCGTTGTGCAGCAGTTCGATGGCGTGCTGGCTGCGCAGCCGCAGCCGGGGTTCCTCGACCCAGAAGTCGAAGTCGTGCTCGAGGATCTGGTTCAGGTTCGTGAAGTGCGGCGAGTCGTTCTCGTTGTGAATGTAGCCGCCCGGCGGGTTGAGCACCTGGGGCAGCGAGTCGAACGGCACCAGGGTTGACCAGACGTGGCCCGAGCGCGTGGCCGTGATGGCGAGGGTGTCGCCGCCATCAGGGTGCGGCAGTACCGGAGCGGCGGAGACGGAGACGTAGAAGATGTTGCCGTCCCGGTCCGCATAAGTGAAATTCGAGCTGGACCGGGCCTGGATGCGCATCGCGTCCCGCCACTCGGCCAGGTTCGCGGCCTTCATCATCTCGAGCCATTGCTCGCCCGCGCGGAACTCACCGTTGGTGGCCGCGCGGTAGACGTAGACGAAATTGTCGTCGCGATGCAGGACGGGGCCGAGGTAGCTGGTCCAGTATTCGCGGACCGCGACGCCCGAGGTTGCGCCTTCCGTGAACTCGACTGTCACCTCCTCACGGGTCAGGGGGAATGACTGCCCATCAAGGAGAATGTGGTCCGGCCTCGCGGGGTCCGTGCGGAAGGCGTAGAACTCGTGCGAGCGAGTCGAG
>JACQVC010000403.1 GCA_016209995.1 Gemmatimonadota bacterium | reverse complement strand
GGCCTGTATGCATCCAGACTCCGCCAGAACTCCACTCTCACTCGTTTGCGCCCTCCTCGACCACGACCCCGAGTGTCTTGTGAGCTACCTGCTTCCCTGGACGACGGCGTTCGTGGTCGGGCTGATGCACTCGTTCGAGCCCGACCATCTGGCCGCGGTCACGACCTTCGTGAGCCGGCGCCCCGGCGCAGGCATGGCGCTTCGCTTCGGCTTGCAGTGGGGCGCCGGACACGCTGCCGCCGTCCTGGCTGCGGGCGGCGTGCTGCTGGTCCTGGGGATACGGGTGCCCGAGGCGCTGACCGGCTTGCTCGAGCTGGCCGTCGGAGCCGTCCTGATCCTGCTCGGACTCTGGGCCATCCGGGCCGCGCGCGCGCTGCACGCCCACGAGCACACGCACGCGGACGGGACGAGGCACAGCCATCTGCACTCCCACGCGGGGAACGAAGGTCACGTTCACGGCCACGGCCTCACGCTCGTGGGCGCACTGCACGGACTGGCCGGAACCGGCCCCGTGATCGCACTGCTGCCACTCACGCTCGTGGAATCCCGCCTCGCGGCCGGCGCCTACCTGGCCGTCTTCGGCGCCGGGACCATCGCCGGCATGACGCTCTACGCGCTGCTCGCGGGCCTGGTATACGGGACGGTAGCCCAGCGCTCGGTCACGTTGGCGCGGGCGCTCGCGGCGATCACGGGTCTGGCCGCGATCGTCGCCGGCGGGCTCTGGATCGCGCGGGCAGCCTAGCGTTTGTGCCCGGCCGACCAGCGTGAAACGGTCGCTCCTCCTTCACCGTGCTCGCCTCGCCTCTGGCGGCACGCGGTCCCACTCCTCAACTTCAGGCTCATACTCCGCTATCCCGGTCTACGGCTGGAGGTGCCTCATGTCTCGATTCAGGATCAGCCGCCTCACCGCCCTCATCGCGTTCCTGCTCGCGCTGCCGCTCTCCCTGCCGGCTCAGCAGCGCTCGGATCGCCTCACGCTCGACCTGTACCTCGAGTGGGAGCAGGTCTCGGATCCGCAGATCTCGCCGGACGGCGCGCAGATCGTCTTCACTCGCCGGTGGGTGGACAAAGTGAACGACAACTGGGAGTCGTCCATCTGGATCATGAACGCGGACGGCTCGCGCCTGCGGAAGCTGAGCGACGGCTCGTCGCCGCGCTGGTCGCCCGACGGGACGCGCATCGCGTTCCTGGCCCGGGGTGCGCCCACGGGCACGCAGATCTTCGTCCGCTGGATGGACGCCGAGGGCGCGGTCAGCCAGATCACGCGCGTCGAGCAGGGACCCGGCGGAATCGCCTGGGCGCCCGACGGCAACAGCATCGCGTTCAGCATGCTGGTGGAATCCGACGAGCGTTGGAGCATCGACCTGCCTGCGCGGCCGGATGGCGCCGAGTGGACCGGCGATCCCAAAATCGTCACGCGTCTGGCCTACCGGCGCGATCGCGTCGGATACACCGACGGCGGCTACCGCCACATCTTCGTGGTGCCGGCCACCGGCGGCACACCGCGCCAGCTCACCGACGGCGACTGGAACCACGGTGATCCGGAGTGGTCGCCTGACGGCTCTCGCATCCTCTTCTCCGGCCTCAGGATCGAGGACGCGGAATACGCTTGGCGCGAGTCCGAGATCTATGCCGTTTCCCTCGCGAGCGGTGAGATCCGGCAGCTCACGAATCGCCGCGGGCCCGACGCGAATCCCAAGCTCTCACCGGATGGCCGGCTCATCGCCTACACCGGCTACGACTGGACCGACGACACGTACATCACGAGCAAGCTGTACGTGATGAACGGGAACGGCTCGGGCTCGCGCGAGATCGCGGCCGGGTTGGATCGCTCGCCGGACGGACTGATCTGGGCCGCGGACAACAGCGGCCTGTACTTCACGACGGACGATCAGGGCACACGCAACGTGTACTTCGCCCCGCTCACGGGCCCGGCCCGCAAGGTCACCGAAGGGAACCATCTGGTCGACCTGGCGAGCATGACCTCCGGCGGTCTGGCCGTGGGCACCCGCTCCAGCTACCACCAGCCGGGCGACATCGTGACGTTCAACGTCCGCAGTCCGCTGCGGATCACCGAGCTGACCGACGTGAACGGCGATGTGCTGGCCGGACGGAAGCTGGGCGAGGTCGAGGAGATCTGGTACAACTCGGTGGACAACTACCGCATCCAGGGATGGATCCTCAAGCCACCGGACTTCGATCCCGCACGCAAGTATCCGCTCATGCTGTCCATCCACGGCGGACCGCACGGGATGTACAACGTCGGGTTCAACTTCGGCTGGCAGGAGCACGCCGCCAACGACTACGTGGTGCTCTATACCAACCCGCGCGGCAGCTCCGGATACGGCAGCGCCTTCGGCAACGCGATCAAGAACGCGTACCCCGACAAGGACTTCAACGATCTGATGGCCGGCGTCGATGAAGTGATCCGTCGCGGTTACATCGACGAGCGCAACCTGTTCGTCTACGGCTGCAGCGGCGGCGGCGTGCTCACCTCGTGGACCGTGGGCCATACGGAGCGCTTTGCTGCGGCTTCCGTACTCTGCCCGGTGACGAACTGGCTGTCCTTCGTGGGGACTACGGATGGGCCGGGCTGGTACCGCAACTTCGCCAAGCTGCCCTGGGAAGATCCATCCGAGCACCTGCGCCGCTCACCGCTCATGTACGTGGGAAACGTGAAGACGCCGACCATGCTCATGACCGGCGAGCTGGACCTGCGGACGCCGATGCCGCAGACCGAGGAGTTCTATCAGGCGCTGAAGCTCCGCAAGGTGCCGACCGCCATGGTCCGCTTCAAGGGCGAATGGCACGGTACCACCAGCAAGCCCTCGAACTTCATGCGCACGCAGCTCTACTTGCGGAGCTGGTTCGAGCGCTACGCGACGAAAGACCAGCCACGCGTGAGCGAGCGCGGCTCGACGCCGTGACATGATCAGACCGTAGCACCGCGCATCCGTTTCCGAGCGGGCGTCCCGGGTTTCGGGCCTGGGGCGCCCGCTCTGTCATCGCACCCGCTCCGTCATCGCACCCGCTTTGTCAGCGCATCTGACCTGGGGCCGCCTGCTGCCGTGTGCGCCCGCTCGCATGCCATGACGCGCATGCGCCCTGGAGCTACCTGGCCCGAACCCTCCACTGAGCCAGCGTCCCATCCAGCCATGGGCATGCACCAGACGTTCGCGCAGGTTGTTGCCACGATAACGTGCGGCTACCTTGATGAGAGACCCAAGCTTCTCGAACGTATGGCCACGCAAACGCGTCATCTCCGAGCAGAGGACCTTCCCTCCATCCCGGTTCCCGACGGCATCGCCGGCTACGAACTGGTCAGCGGCGAGTTGGTGCCGGTAATGCCTTCGTTGGAACGGCATTCCTGGCTGGTCTTCGAAGTGGCCAAGGCCCTTGACGCTCAAGCACACGCCGTCGCGGCCGGCAGCGTGTTCCCCGATGTCTGGTGCAAGCTGCCCGTGCCCGATGATCCCGAGCGGCTGTACGCGCCCGACATATCATTTTTCGCGACGGAAAAGGTACAGGCCGAGTCCGGCGACGGCATCTTCCACAGTCCGCCGGACCTCGCCGTCGAAATTTTCTCCGAGACGAATCGCCGCAAGCCGGGTGATTTCCAGCGTCGCATTCGCAACTACCTCGAGGCTGGCGTACGCCTACTCTGGGTGATCCATCCCGATGCAGGTCACGCCATGATCTATCGCGCTGATGGCTCTGCGCGCATGGTACGTGAAGCGGAAGCGCTCGATGGCGAGGATGTGCTACCGGGCTTTCGCCTCGAGCTTGGACCGTTGTTCGCGGCGATGCCGGGAGCACAGCCGCCTGCCTGATTGATCGGTCCCGGCCCGGACGTTTGGGGAACCAACCACCTCCACGCCATCTCCTCGGACCCGTTCACCCCGGCACTCGGGCCCCTCTCATGACCTCCACTCTTGTCGCAGCGCACGCATCCTCTGAATATTAGCCTCCGAATCTCACCCGTTGGCCCACACAGTTTCGCTCCGCCCGGAGCGGCGAGGGCTTTCGGTTCATGGATCTCATCCAGCAGCTGCCCCACACCCGCGTTCCCAGGTGAGTGAGGCAGTGGATGCCAATTTGATGTGGTAGAGCCTCTCGCTCGGCTCAACGCCACCCTGGTCGGCCGCTACCGCGTTGAGCGCGCCGTACGGTGAGGGTGGGGTGGCGACGGTCTACCTGGCTGGCGACCGCCCGAGACGTTGTGGGTGTTTCCCAATTTGGGTATATTCATTCCCAGTATGGGAACGCGCGCCCGACGGACCCCAAACATCGCGGGAGCCCTCTTCACCCCCGTTCAGCAACGCGTGCTCGGCCTGCTCTACGGACAACCCGACCGGCGGTTCCAGAGCGCTGAGCTGATCCGTCTCGCCGGGAGCGGAACCGGGGCGGTCCATCGCCAACTTCGTCGCCTCGCCCAAGCTGGCCTCGTCACGACTACAGCGCTCGGCAACCAGCGATACTACCAAGCCAACCAGGCCTCCCCGGTCTACCACGAGTTGCACGCCTTGATCGCCAAGACAGTTGGCATCGTCCAACCCATCCGCCGCGCGCTGGAGCCCCACGCCCATGGCATCCAGGCGGCATTCGTCTACGGCTCGGTCGCATCGGGCTCTGACCGCGCCGACAGCGACATTGACCTGATCGTCCTCTCCGATGCGCTCGATCATGCGACTGTGTACGCGGCGCTGGACCCCGCCGAACGCGCCCTCGGCCGCTCGATCAATCCCACCCTGGTCACCCGGGACGAATGGGACCGCAAGCGCGCGGCTGTAGACTCGTTCGCGGCGCGCGTCGCGGCGGCACCGCGAGTGATGATCCTGGGATCGGAAGATGACATCGCCTGAACTCGCCAACCTGGCCAAAATCGGGAAACTCACGCTCGAGCGGCCGGCGGCGGGAGAAGTCGATGGGTTACAGCGCTCCGGCGAGGCCCGCTTGTAGGACGCCGCCAACCCCGAACTCTCCATCGAGAGCCGCTTCGACCTGGCCTACAACGCCGCCCATGCTCTGGCCCTTGCCGCGCTCCGCCGGCTGGGCTATCGCTCGGACAACCGCTACATCGTGTTT
>JACQVC010000402.1 GCA_016209995.1 Gemmatimonadota bacterium | reverse complement strand
GGCGCTCGCTCGCCTGGCCGTGGCGAACGTAGTCGCCGACGGGTCGCTCGAAGGAGTAAAGCCGGGCGATCTCGCGGAGATCGAGGTTCACGGGATTGCCGCCGGCGGCGCCGGCGTCGGCCGGCTCCCGGACGGACGTACGGTCTTCGTACACCGTACGGCACCGGGTGAGCGTGCGAGTGTCTCGGTCACCGAGGTGAAGAAGCGATGGGCTCGGGCTCGACTCGTCGAGATCGTGCGATTCTCGCCGCAGCGGCGCAGCGCACCGTGTCCCTACTACGAACATTGTGGGGGCTGTACGCTCGAGCATCTCCGCTACGACGCGCAGCTCGAGGCAAAAGCACAGATTACGGTCGCTGCGCTGCAGAGGATCGCCGGGCTTCACATCGACGCGCCGAGCGTGGAGCCATCGCCGGAGGAATGGCACTACCGTAATCGCGCAACGTTTACCCTGCTGCGGCTGCGTGGTGATCGGGTAGTCGCGGGGTTCCACGAGCTCGAGCGCGCTGGGCGCATCATCGATATCGGGCCGGACTGCCTTCTGCTCGAACGACCTCTGGCGGCCACCTGGGGCGCCCTGCGCCAGGCGTGGGGTCCTGGGGCCAGTCTCCTGCCGCCCGGCCCACGACTGCGACTGGCGCTGCGCGCCGTGCGGGATGGCGCGATTCTCATCGTGCACGGGGGAACGGGACCCGGTACCCCGGAGAGACTCATCGAAACCGTGCACGGTCTGCTGGCCGTGTGGCAGAAATCGGGTGGTAAGCCGCCGGTACTCCTGAGCGGCGTGCAATATCCCCTGGAAGATTGGGAGGACCAGGAGCTGCTCGTGAGCGGTAGCGCCTTTCTTCAGGTGAACCGGGATGCCGCGCCGGTCATGCAGTCCTATGTCCTGGAAGCGGTTGGTGAGGTACATGGAAAGCGGGTCGTGGACGCCTACTGCGGACTCGGCGTCCTCAGCCGGCGTCTCGTGGACCGGGGCGCCGAGGTCATCGGAATCGAGCGCGACCCGCAGGCGATCGCCGGAGCGCGCGCGACCGCGCCGGAAGGCGTCCGCTATCTCCTGGGTGCCGTGGAGAGCCGTCTGACCGAAGCACTGCCGGCCGACGTGGTGATCGTCAACCCCCCACGTACAGGGCTCGATGCCAGCGTACCGCCCATCCTCACGGAGTCAGGAGTGGCAAGAATCGTGTACGTGAGCTGTGATCCCGCGACGCTGGCTCGAGACGTTGAGCGCTTGGCCAGCGCCTACGCGCTCGAGACGATTCGCGGCTTCGATCTCTTCCCTCAGACGGCCCACGTGGAAAATGTGGCCACGTTCATCCGTCGTACGGTGTGATCGAATGCGATACTTCGTCACTGTGCGTGACAACGTGTACGAGATCGAGTTGGCCGCTGACGGTGTCCGGATTGCCGGCGAACGCGTGCAGGTCGAGCTGACGCACGTTGATGGAACGACGCTGCACCACGTGCTCATCGATGGTCAGAGTCACCGCCTCCTCGCCCGCCGAGGGGAGGGAGGTAATTGGATCGTGCATCTGGGCGGCCGTGACATCATCGTGAACGTTCTAGACGAAAGTATGCGCCGCATCCGCGACCTCTCGCGCGCCACGGCAGCTACGCTGGGACCAGAGCCGGTGCGCGCGCCCATGCCGGGTCTGGTCGTGAAGGTCGAAGTATCGGAGGGTCAGGAGGTGCGGGCCGGGCAGGGGGTGGCCGTGGTCGAAGCCATGAAGATGGAGAACGAGCTGCGCGCCCAGGTCACGGGCGTCGTTAGTCGAGTGCACGTTACGCCGGGCCAGACCGTAGAGAAGAACCAGGTGCTCGTTGAATTCCGAGCATGGGAAGGATGAGCGTGGACCCGCATGCGGCCGACGGACGAGGTGTGCCTGAGCGCCAGCATGGGCGGCGTTCGGCGCTGCGTGATGTCGACGCGGTCGAGAGGGCGCAGTGGCTCAGGCGCCTCACCTGGACGGCGGCCGTCGGGAGCATTGCGTTCGCCGCCGGTATGTACGGAGTCGCCTGGGGGATGCCCCTCGGGTGGGCCATTATGCTGGTAATCGGGTTCTCCGGCGCCACTCTGTTGGGCGTCAGCGTGATCCCCGCCCTCGCCGGGTCACTGATGTCGAGGATCTACGCACCGCCGGGCGGTTCCAGGCCGGCGAACCGCGATTACTCACATGTCGAATCCCTGGTGGCCCACGGGCACTATGAGCAGGCGATCTTCCTGTACGAAGAAGCCGTCCGCGAGCTGCCCGACGATCCCGAGCCTCGCCTGCGGCTTGCGCGACTGTTGCGGGACGATCTCGAGCGCTACGCTGAAGCCGTCACGTGGTTCAAGAGGGCCAGGCTCGTTCCCGGCGTGGACAGATCACGTGAGATCCTGGCCACGCAGGAGATCGTGGAGATCTACCTCGGCAAGCTTGGGGAAAAGGGGCGGGCTGTCGCGGAGCTGGCCCGCCTCGCCGAGCGGTTGAACGACGGGCCCGCCCGCAGCTGGGCTCGCGAGCGACTCGCGGAGCTCAAATCCGAGTTGGCGGGACTGAGTGAGGGCGACCATGGGAACCCACACGAGACGTCATGAGATGCCGCACACGACCACGCCCGCTGAAGAAACCGCAGCACCGCTGAAGACCACGAGCGGAATCGAGATCGAGGCGGTCTACACGGACGACAGTATCCCGGCCGACACGGGCCGCCGCAACGGGAGCCCGGGCGAGTTCCCGTTTACCCGGGGGATTCACGCCGG
This sequence comes from Gemmatimonadota bacterium, assembly GCA_016209995.1. Taxonomy (GTDB): domain Bacteria; phylum Gemmatimonadota; class Gemmatimonadetes; order Longimicrobiales; family Gaopeijiaceae; genus JACQVC01. The sequence goes on along the minus strand of JACQVC010000402.1, from coordinate 1,915 downwards.
GATGTATCGCGACCGCGTCTGGACCATGCGCCAGTATGCCGGGTTCGGAACCGCGGAAGAGACGAACCGGCGTTACCACTATCTGCTGGAACGGGGACAGACCGGTCTCTCGGTAGCTTTCGATCTTCCCACCCAAATGGGATACGATTCGGATCATGTCATGGCCGTGGGCGAAGTCGGGCGCGTCGGCGTCGCCATCGACTCACTGGAAGACATGCGTCTGCTCTTTCAGGGAATCCCTCTGGAGCAGGTCTCCACGTCCATGACGATCAACGCGACCGCGGCCACTCTGCTTGCACTCTATGTCGCGGTGGCCGACGAACAGGGCGCACCCCGCGAAAACATATCCGGTACCATCCAGAACGACATTCTCAAGGAGTACATCGCGCGAGGCACCTACATCTACCCGATCGAGCCCAGCTTACGTCTCATCACGGACGTGATGGACTTCTGCTCGAGGCAGCTGCCTCGCTGGAATACCATCTCGATATCGGGCTACCACATCCGCGAGGCCGGCGCGACGGCGGCCCAGGAGCTGGCCTTTACGTTCGCGAACGCGCTCGAGTACGTGGACCGCGCCCTGGCGCGCGGACTGTCACTCGAGTCGTTCGGCCCTCGACTCTCCTTCTTCTTCGCGGCGCACAACGACCTGCTCGAGGAGGTGGCCAAGTTCCGGGCCGCACGCCGACTCTGGGCCCGTCTCATGCGCGAGCGGCACGCCGCGGATGATCGCACGTGCAGGCTACGATTCCATACTCAGACCGGTGGCTCGACCCTGACGGCCCAGCAGCCGCTGAACAACGTGGTGCGGGTCGCTGTGCAGGCCCTGGCTGCAGTGCTGGGGGGAACACAGTCTCTGCACACGAACGGGTACGACGAGGCCCTGGGTCTTCCCACCGAAGAATCCGCCACCCTCGCCCTCCGCACGCAGCAGATTCTCGCCCACGAGTCCGGTGTGACCGCTACGACGGATCCGCTCGGAGGCAGCTACTACGTGGAGGCACTCACCAACGCACTCGAGGAGCACGCCCGCGCTTATCTCGATCGTATTGCTCAACTGGGCGGCGCGGCCCGCGCCGTCGAGTATGTGCGCGAGGAGATCCATCGCGCCGCCTACGAACACCAACTCGCCGTCGAGCGCGAGGAGCGGCTCGTCGTGGGCGTCAACGCGTTCATGGACCAGGACCAAGGGGCCCCGGACATCGTCTCACCGGATTACAGAAAACTCGAGGAGACCCAGAAGCGAAGGCTGGCGATGCTGAAGGATCGACGAGACCCAGACAAAGTTCGGCGCGCGCGGGAGCGAATCCGCGCCGCGGCTCAGACGGATGAGAACCTGATGCCGCCGCTGATCGATGGCGTGAAAGCGCTGGTAACCCTCGGAGAGATCAGCGACGAGCTGCGAACCGTCTGGGGCACCTACGATTCGACGCACAGCCGATCAGGCCCATGACTCTCCTCCGCGCTCCTGCAAGAGCGACTGCACTTTCGTTCGCAGGTCCGCGAGACCCTCTGCCAGAGCCCGAAAATCGCTCCGAAACTGCTCGAACAAGACCTCGAGTTTCGTAAGGCGCCCTTCCATCCGGTCCAGCTGCCCTTCCATGCTGTCCTGCCGTCGTTCGATTCGGTCCAGCCGCCCTTCCATTGCGTCTTGGCGCGCTTCCATGCGGTCCTGGCGGGCTTCCATACGGTCCAACCGAGCATCCATGCCCTTCTGCCACGCCTCCGTACGGTCCTGACGCTCGTCGATACGCCGTAGCCAGGCAAAGATGTCATCGAAGCGCAGAGCGATGAACTCGACCAGCTGGCGAGGGTCCGGAACACTGAATACCTTCCAGGCGTAGCCATTTTGCAGCGTTCCGGAGCGTTCCGGCCACGAGGGACGAGGGGCGCGGCTTACCGCTTGCGGCTGAGC
>JACQVC010000021.1 GCA_016209995.1 Gemmatimonadota bacterium | reverse complement strand
GTCGGCCAGGTCCTGGATCTTCTTGCCTCGATTATCCGCTTGAGCCATGGAGGCGCCCAGCTTCTTGGTCTGCTCCTCGAGCGCCTGCAGCGCATCGGCGGCTCCCTGCCGGAGCGTGGCGGCCTGCTCGAGATGCTCGGACGCCTGCTGAAGGGCAGACTCCCGTTGGTGGAGGTCGGTGCCGAGGCGCTCGATGCGAGCCTCGAGCCCGTGCAGCGCGGCCTCGCGTTCCTTCACGTCTCCCAGCTCCGAGTCGAGCCCGGAAATCCGATTCTCGGCGCCCTCGATGGACGCCGCCACCTGCTGAACTCGCTGCTCCACGTCGACGACCTGTTCCATGCGGTTGGCGACGGCCTCGAAGCGGCCGTCGGCGTCGTCGAGGCGCAGGCGCAGCTCCCGGGCCCGCGAGTCCAGATCATCGATGGCGCCCCGCTTCTCCTCGAGTGCGCGCATGCGCTGGTCGAGATCGGCGCTCAAGGAGCCGAGGCTGTGCAGCCGGCGGGTCATGTGGTTGAGGAACTCGTCGCGCTTCTCGAGGTCGGCCGCGGCGGCCACGGCGCGCTCCGCGTCAGTGCGCACGCGCTCGACGCCGGTGCGGAGCTGCTCGACATCGTCGATGCGCTTCCGCACCGCGCCGACGGCGCTGTCGAGCGACTCGATGGTGGAGAGAGTCTCCTGATGTCGCGTTCGGGCCGCATCGACCTCGGCCCTGGCCGTGCGCAGCCATTCGGCCGCCTCGCGCACCTCCTCACGGCTGCGGCGCAGGTCGCCCATCTCGCGGGCCAGCTCGCGCATGCGGGGCTCTGATGCCTCCAACCCTTCGACGCGCTCGGAGAGCCGGGTGACCGATCCGTCCATGCGCTCGAGCGCGTCCTGAACCGCTCGGATACGCTCCGCCTGCTCGTCGATGCGCTCGACTTCGGCCTTGATCGTCAGCAGCCGGGCCCCCAGCTCGTCGGCGCGGGCCTGCGCATGGGCGACCGCCTGCCCCGAGCCTTCCAGCTCCTCGAAGCGGCGCTCGAAATCACCCACCGCCGTCCTCAGGTCGGCCACCTCCTGGTTCACCGAGCTCATGGCCGCCCGCTCGACCTCCCAGCGGGCGATGCTCTCCTGAATGTCCCCTCTCAGCTGGGCAAACCGGGCCGTGAGGTCCTGCTCCTCAGACCGGATCCGGCCCTGCGTGGCCTGAAGGTCGGTGCTCTGCGCGACCACCTGCTCGTAGAGCTCCTGCGTTTCCATCAAGGAGCTCTGGGTGCGGCGAATCAGCTTGCTGTCTTCCTGCACCTTCTTGACGCGGGAGTCCAGCTCCCACACCAGGCTGTCCAGGCGCGCGGCCTGCGCCGTGGCGCGGTCCACGATCTCACGCTGTTGCTCGAGGGCGTTGATCTTCTGGGTGACGTGATCCGAGAGCGCGCCGAGGCGTTTGAGGTCCTGCTCGGCTCGGGCCGCGACCTTCTGGACGCGGCCGACGTCGGCGATGGTGGCCTCGGCCTGGGCTACGCGCGCCTGCGTCTCCGCCAGCTCCTGATTCACCCTGGCGGCCAGCTCCGCTGCCTGCTCGGCCCGGCTCAGCGCGGTCTCTTGGGCCCGCCGCAGGATCGTGTGCTCGTCAGCCAGGGTCGCGAGCTGCTGCTTCCTGTCCCGGTAGCCAGCCTCGAGCCCCTCAGCCCTTGCCTCCAGCTCGTGAATTCGGGCGACCGATTCACGTACCGCCTCGACCTCGGTCCTGAGCTGGCGCGCGGTCGCCTGGGCCTGCTGCAGCTCCTGAAGGGATTGGGCCACCTGCTCGACGTCCTGCTTGACGGCGGCCAGGCGAGATCCCGCTTCCTCGCGCTCGGTCTCGAGCTTGCCAGCCCAGAGGCCAATACGCTCGAGGCGCTCAGCCAGCCCTTCAACGGCAACGACCCGACCCTCCAGCGTGGCCAGGCTCTGGGTCAGCGTCTCGGACTGCCCTCGCACTTCCTCGAGGGACCCCTCCATCTCCTGGATCTGGTCACCGGCCGTTTCCGCCCGGCCCAACAGCCGCCGCATGACGGTCTTTTCCTTCTCCAACGTGCTCAGGAGCTCGCGAACCTCCTTGGGGAGGTCTTGCAAGGACGTCTCCGTCCCAAGGATCCTTCGCATCAGCGGGCCCATGGAATCTCCCATCATCGGGTGAGTTTTCGGCTGGGGAGCCGTTCAAGGTCAGCTTTTGACGTATTAGTGCGCGCGCGTGGAAAGTCAAGCCGAAAGTCAAGAATGTCCGGCGATTCCACCCTGTCGGGCAACCGACTTCATTACAAGTCGCGGTCCGTGCGGGGGTCGAGCGGCCGGGCCTATACTATGTCGTTGCCGATGATTCGGTTGGTCGCGTTCAAGACGGCCGTGGCGGCTCCGCGGACGGGGTCCTCGGTGGCCAGGCAGGCGCCGACGCGACGAGCGGGGCCATCGTCTTCGTTGGTGCGGAGGCAGACGATGAGCACGGTAGCGTCGAAGGCCCGCACGGCCTTAATGCCCACCAGCTCGAACGTTAGTCCATTAGGCGCCATGCCGCGAATCGCTTCGATGGCGGCCTCGGCGCTACACCGCAGCTCACCCTCGCGCGTGAGCAACCCCTCCGCCCGCCCGACCGAGCGGATGCCTTCCGATCCTTCGAGCGTGACCGCCGCGCGGCAGCGGCCATTGTCGAAGCGCTGAAACTCGAACCCGTCGAACCGCACTCGCCCAGTCATGCGCGGCTTCCGCTCCCGAGTGGGGGGTTCTCCGTACGGGGCGTGAGGGCGGGCGTCGGGATCTGTCGCCGTGGACCTGCTCTGCCTGGCACCTCGTGCCGGAAAACGGTGTTTAGACAGACCCCAAACCCTCGCAGCTAACGGCAATCGCGTACCGAGTTCCTATTTCAAAGATACGATAATCGCCTTGGGAACGCAGCCATCCGGTCACAACCCTCGGCGGGGCTTGCAGGTACTCACCGGCCGTAGCGGATATCCCCACCTCAAACGAGGTCGGTCACGGAATCGATGTCGGACAGGGTCTCCAGCTCGACGAATCGTAAGCCGAGAGCCTGCGCGTGTTGCCGGCTTTCGGCCAGAACGGCGGCCGTGCTCCAGGGGATGTCGTGGAAGAGGGCGGGGCAGGGCTTTGTGAGGGCTATGAGGTAGTAGCCACCGTCCCGCGCGGGGCCGAAGACGACGTCGTTGAGGGCGAGGGCCTGGAACGCTTGGGTCACCAGACGGCGGTCGATCTCGGGGGTGTCCGTGCCGATCACGCAGACGCCGGTGGCGCCGCGAGCGAAGGCCGCGTCGACCGCGCTGGCCATGCGGGCGCCGAGGTCGCCGGAGGTCTGCGCCTCGAAGCGGACGCTTCCGGGGGCGCAAAGCCATTCGCGCACGAGCTCCTCGCCCCCTGGCGGATCATAGCAGATCACGACCTCGTAGGGCCCCTCGCGGACGCGCTCGAACACACGGGCACCCATCGCGCGATACAGCTCCGTCGCGGCCGCGCGGCCGACATCCGCGGCGAGGCGCGTCTTCACTCGGCCGGGAAGTGGAGCCTTGGCGAAGATCAGGAGCATCCAGCGGGGTGGCGGCTCCGGGCGGTACCAGGGTGCGAGGCGATCGGGCGGCACGCCTGCCAGATAGAGCGAGATGAGGGCGACGTGGCGCAGCCAACCTCGCCAGTGGCCCTCCCGCTCGTAGCGCCGCGGACTGGTCAGCAGCGCGGCCGGCAGCGTAATGACTTTACCCAGCCGACGGATCCGACGCAGGATCTCGACGTCCTCGAAGAGCGGGACCTCGGGGTAGCCGCCTGCCAGCTCGAAGAGCTGCCTCGACAGAATGAGGCCCTGATCTCCGTAGCGCAGGCCGGTCAGGCGCTCGCGCAGCCGCTGCCCGGTCTCGATCGTCCTCCAGAACCAGCCGTCTCCATCCAGGCGGAAACGGAACACGGCGGCGGTCGCGGGATCCGCCTGCGGTAGCCAGTCGCAGAGCACCTGGCGAGCGGGGCTGGCCAACCGGCTGTCGGCGTGAAGGAACGCGAGCCAGGGAGCGCGGGTCGAACGCGCCCCGGCATTGAGCTGGGATGCGCGCCCGGCCGCAGCCTGGACCACGCGGGCCCCGAGGCCGCGCGCGACTTCGGCGGTGCCGTCCGTGGAACCGCCGTCCGCAACGACGATCTCACTGATGAGCGGAATGCCGGCCAGGTCACCCAGTAGAGGCGGGACGCGACCGGCTTCGTTCAACGTGGGGATGACGACGCCGAGCATCGTCAGGGTTCCACGTCGTTCAACGTCCAATCGTAGTCCAGGTACTCGATGAGCGTGGCCGCGTCGAGGATCAGGCTGCGGTCTGTGGGAGGCAGATGGGGAGCGAGGAACTGCCGCACGCCGCTCTCGCCACCGAAGTCCTCGCCGAACCAGCTGAGGACCATGTTCAGGGACACTCGCGGTGCGGGTCCGCGCTGGATGCGCAGGTGCTGCGGATCGGCCGTGAAGCGCCGCACGGCCGCGTCGAGCTGCGCGTCCACGTCGCCGGCCGTGTAGGCTTCGGCGGCGAGCGGCGGGCAGCCACGGGCCGCGCAGTTGATGGCAAAGTGGATGCGCGGCTCACGCAGCGGGCGAAGGATCTCGTGCTCGATCTCATCGAGTGAACGCTCCGCTCCCGCGATGAAGCAGAATTTGTCGGTAAAGACGTCGGGTATCTGCCAGACGGAGTTCGCCGGCCGCCCGGCCACGGCATTCACCAGGGAGCGAGGGAAGGTGGCCTTCCGGATCGGATAATGGTCGCTCACCAGGCTCAGCATGCAGGCGTTGTACGCGTTGATCCAGAAGGCCAGCCGTCCGCTGCGCCCCGCGCCGTCCAGCATCGGAAGGGATGTGCGGCCGAGGCTCGCGATATAGGCGTCCAGCTCGGGAGCGAGGCTCTGGAGTCGACGGTAGTCAACGCGCTTCCCGTCGACGACCTGCTGGAGCACAGCCGTCAAGGCTGCGTGGTCCGGGACTTCCTGGGCCGCGGGGAGCGGAGCCTTACCCCACGCAAACGTCGTTTGCGTGGGGACCCCGGTTGCGTGGGGACCCAGCACTGAAGTTGCGCCGGTCAGCGTGGGAACGAGCGCGATCAGCAGCACGCTCGCAGTCCGAGCGCTCCGGCGCCTCGCGATCACGGGAATCAGGCTCAGCAAGACCAACAGTCCTCCGGCAACAAGAATCCGCAGTAAGGCCTCGCGCGATGCTTCCTGTGACCCCTGGAGCAGCGCGTCCGCGAAAAACGTATACACGATGGTGCCGGGCAAGATTCCTACCAGAGTGGCTAGCGCGTAAGACCGCCACGGGATCGCCGTCAAGCCGGATCCGAAGTTGAGCGCGTTGAAGGGCACCAGCGGGATGAGCCGGAGCGCCAGCAGGGCACGGAAGCCATGTTGCTCCGCGGCGCGGTCGAGCCCGCTGAGCCGCGAGCCCGCTAGCCGCTGGATGCCTTCGCGCCCGAGCGAGCGGGCGAGCAGGAAGGCAAGGTTGGCACCTAGGTTGGCGGCGATACTCGTGTAGAGCGTGCCCCACGCGACGCCGAACAGCGCGCCACCGGCCAGGGTCAGAACCGAGCCGGGGAACGCGAGCGCCGTGGCCACCGTGTAGACCGTCACGTAGACCAGCGGCGCCCACGCCGAGGCGCGCAGCATCTGGATGGCCTCGCCCACGCCTTCGCGGGTGAAATACGGAGCCAGCGGCGAGACGCGGGCGATGAGCGTCCCCGCTACGATCACCAGCGCCAGGAGCCCGAGCTTGAGGAGCGGGCGTCCCCGCTTCACAGCAGCCATCGGGCCACCCTCCGCAGCAGCCTCCCGCCGACACCCTCGAGCCGTGTGCGCTGATACGCGTCGGCGGTCCGCTTCACGCCTTCCATCAGGGTCGGATACGGGAAGATCGTGCTGGACAGACGAGCCAGGGGGATCCGCTGGCGCATGGCGAGCACGAGGGGAAAGATCAGCTCGCCGGCGGCCGGCCCGACGACCGTCGCTCCGAGGATGCGGCCGTGACGGGCGGAGATCTTCACGTAGCCGGTGGTCTCCGCGTCCACAATCGCCCGGTCCAGGTCCTCGAATGGATAGCGAAACGTGGTGGCGCCCCGCTCGGCGGCCACGGTCTCGGAGAGTCCGACGTGCGCGACCTCCGGATCGGTATACGTG
>JACQVC010000057.1 GCA_016209995.1 Gemmatimonadota bacterium | reverse complement strand
GGCCCGGTACACGGTCTCGTCCGGCACGGTGCGGTCGAAAAGGGAGAGATGACGCTCACCTCGCATGCGCGCCAGGAAGGATAAGCCCAGGAGCGCCACCGTCGTGGTCTTCAGCCCTCCCGCCGTCGATCCCGGCGATCCGCCGACAATCATCAGCAAGACCGTCAGGAAGAGCGCCGGATCGGACAGCGAGTTGTAGTCGACGGTGTTGAACCCCGCGGTCCGTGCGGTCACGGACATGAACCATGCATTGGTGAGGCGGTCGAGCCCGGAAAGTTCGCGCAGCGTGAAGGGAAGCTCGAAGACGAAGTAGAGGAAGGTCCCACCGGCCAGAAGCGCGATCGTAGCGGCCAGCGCCAGCCGTGTGTGCGCCGCGAGGCGCCGCGTGCTGCTCGACACGTAGCGGCAGCGCAGATCCTCGAGGACGATGAAGCCCAGGCCGCCGGTGATGATCAGCAGCGAGATGGTGACGACCGCGCCGATCGACTCGCGGAACGACACCAGGCTGGTCGAGAAGATCGAGAACCCAGCGTTGCAGAAGGCCGAGATCGCGTGGAAGATAGCCGGCCACACGGCCGCCGCGCTGCCGAGGTCATCGCGCCAGAGCAGCCAGAGCAGCGCGGCACCCGCGGCCTCGACGGTCAAGGTCAAGGTTACTACAGCGCGCAGCAACGCTCGGGGCTCCAGATGCTCCAGCACGGCCGCCCCACCTCCTGCCGCTTCCTCCACGTGCAGCCGAGCGCGCCCACCGAGCATGCGGATGAGCAGGGTCGTGAGCGTCAGGATTCCCAGACCGCCGAGCTGGATGAGCAACGCGATCCACGCCTGCCCGAGCGGCGTGAAATAGGTCGCGGTGTCCACGACGATGAGACCTGTGACGCAGACGGCGCTCGTCGCGGTGAAGAGCGCATCCACGAAGCCGAGTCGCTCTCCGGTGTACAATCCCGGCAGGACCAGGAGCCCGAGCGTGCCTACGGCGATCAGCCCGGCGAAGGACGCTACGAAGAGCTGCGTGGCCGACAGCCGCGCCAGCAGCGCGCGGGGCGCATGCACCAGGGGAACCTCCCGCACGGCGGGTGCGAGCTTCACCCGCCTGGCCTTTCCGTCGCGCCTGAAGCCGGCGCCGGTACGCGCGGACAGCGACGCGCTGACAGAGTTTTCATCGGGAGCATCTCCGGTACGAGCGGCGTAAGAAGCTACCCGACGCTGCAAGACGTGTCAAAGCGGCGGTTTGGCGGCTTGCATACCGCACGCCGACACGCCCGCAAGGGCGCAAAGGTGCTCGCACTGACCGGTTTGACCGCTTGCGACTGCCGGGATAAGTTTCACCTGGACTTGAAACTGTAGAACTCAACCCAGGGCGCTGCGGGTGTTATCACATCGGGAATTGATCAAGCTGGATCGGGCGTTGCGCGAACAGCTCGCCCTCAGTGTGTACATCGACGGAATTGTGCACGATCCTGCCGCGCGGCACGCGTGGCGCAAGAAGTTGGAGCACAGCCTCCAGGAAATCCGATCGCGCATCCAGGCTTCCAACCGTGGAGACGTGGACGCCTTCGAGCGCGCGGCTCGGAGGATCCAGGAGCCGCTCGGCTCGTTCGAGGCCGCCATCCCGGCGGACGGCTGGGTTGGGTTTGCTACGGCCGTTGCCCTGCACCATGCGGGCTCCGTGGCCGCGCCGGTGCCGGATTTGGCGTGGTGGGGGCGAGGGATCCGGGTTGCGCCTTACGTGCGAGCCCTCAAGCAACACCGCCCCGTGGTGGCGGTCCTGGTCGACAGTCGCCGGGCCCGGCTGTTCACGTATCATACCGGTGAGCTGAGGGAAGTGGCCGACCTCAGAGTCGATACGTTCCTGGGAGATCTGTCGGATGTGTTCGGAGGGGGGCGAACCAGCGGAGTCCGTGGGCTGGCGACGGCCGATGTTGCGGAGCGCAACCTGCTTGTGGCGCTCGACCGCATGCTGAAGGACCTGGGCCGGCAGGTCGGTGAGTTGGCCGATACGGACGCGTGGATCGTGCTCGGCGGCACTCCGGAGGTGGTCAAAGCGGCCGGCGATCATCTTGCCGATCGCTTCCGCGGCCGGCTGCTCGAGCAGATGTCGCTGGACGTCACGGCCTCGAATGCCGCCGTCCGGGACGCGGTCGAGGCAGCCGCGCATACGCTCCGTGAAGGCCAGCAGGATGAGCTGGTGGGAACTGTCATCGACGCCGCCCGCGCCAACGGCAAGGGAGTGGTGGGCGTTGCCGCGAGTTTCAAGGCTCTGGAGGAGCGCTCGGTCGAGCGGTTGTTCCTGACGCGCTCGTTCATTGCCCGGCGTCCGGACGAGGCGGAGCGCGCGGTGAAGGCCGCGTTCGATCAGGACGCCCTCGTCGAGGAGACGTCCGGCGGCGCGGCGGCGCGTCTGGAGGCGGAAGGCGAGGGGATAGGCGCTCGCCTGCGGTTCGTCGTGCGACAGGCGTGATGCCGCTCTCAAGCCGGGGCGACGCGGGCCCGTAGCTCAGGTGGTCAGAGCACTCGACTCATAATCGAAGGGTCGCAGGTTCGAGTCCTGCCGGGCCCACCTTTCACCCCCACACCGCCCGGTGCGGGGGTTCTTTTTGCGTGGGGTGAGAGTACGGCTTAGCGTTCGAGCCGTCCTCGCCCGTTTCGGGGCGGAATCCCACCAGCGAAGCGGAGAGCGCGATGAGCGAAGCGCAGGTCGGTGAGGGACACGGGGCGCGCAGCCAGGGCGTGGTGGGTCGGTTGTTCGCCCGCAAACCGGTCGACCAGGTCCTCGCCGAGACGGCAGGTGGGGAAGTCGGGCTCAAGCGAACGCTCGGCAAGTGGCAGCTCACGGCGCTGGGTGTGGGTGCCGTCATAGGCGCGGGCATCTTCGCGGCCACCGGATCGGCGATCGCGGGTGGGTCGGACCACGTGGGCGCGGGGCCGGCCATCATCTTGTCGTTCCTGCTGACGGGGGTCGCCTGCGGATTCGCCGCGCTGTGCTACGCCGAATTCGCCGCAATGGTGCCGATTGCGGGCTCCGCGTACACGTACGCCTACGCGTCACTCGGTGAGCTGGTCGCCTGGATCATCGGGTGGGACCTCATTATCGAGTACGCGGTCGGGAACGTGGCGGTCGCGGTATCGTGGTCGAGCTACTTCCTGGAGCTGCTCGGGCATTTCAACCTCTACGTGCCGGCCTGGGCCGCCACGGACTTTCGGACCGCCGCACAGGCTGCGGCGGCGGTCGGGCAGGGCGCGAGCGATGCAGCGACCGTCTATGTGGCGTCCGCGCTCACCCAGGCGCCCCGGCTGTTCGGCGTGCCCATCGTGCTCAACCTTCCGGCCGTCGCGATCGTGGCGGCGCTCACGGCGCTGCTCGTCTATGGCATTCGTGAGTCCGCGGTGTCGAATTCCTTCATGGTGATCTTCAAGATCGGCATCGTGCTCTTCTTCATCGGCTTGGGCGCCGCATTCATGAGGCCCGCGAACTTCACGGAATTCGGCGGCTTCGCGCCCAACGGCTTTGCGGGCATCTCGGCGGGGGCGGCGATCATCTTCTTCGCCTACATCGGCTTCGACGCCGTGTCGACCGCTGCCGAGGAGACCCGAGATCCTCGCCGCGATATGCCGTTCGGGATCATCATGAGCCTGGTGATCTGCACGGTGCTGTACGTGCTCGTGGCCGTTGCCATGACCGGGATGGCTCCCTGGAATC
>JACQVC010000397.1 GCA_016209995.1 Gemmatimonadota bacterium | reverse complement strand
CCTCACCTGAGCGCGCTGTAGCGTGCCTTAACCGTAATGCCTTTCGGAAATTCGCTGACGTGAGCTCCACCGTGTACTTTTTACACTTGTACTTTTTAGACGGAATCGGTATTTATCCTGGGGATGCGAACACATTCCCAGACTCCGAAGCGCGCAGTGCGTCGGCGCGGTCCGGCCGCGTCGGAAGCGGGTGGCGGGTTCCTCACCGCGTGGGCGAATCTTGTGCCCAACTGGAGGCCGGCGGTGCCTCAGCGCCGCGGACGCAAACCTCGCGTGCCACTCGATCAGATCCTGCAGGCGCTCACCTTCCATGTGGCGGAAGGCGCCGGCACGTTGGCCGAGCACTTCTTCGAGCTGTTCCAGGAACCGCTCGCGGACAGTTCGTGGTCCGATCGGCGCCGTCGCCTGCCCTGGGAGGTGTTTGCCGACCTGATGCGCCGGGCCCTGCGCCCGATCGCGACGCGTCGACGACAACCGGACGCGTTCTGGCATGGGTGGCGTGTCCTGGCCCTCGATGGCACCCAATACAGCGTGACGAACACGCCCCAGGTCAGTGCGATCACGAAAGCGGCGTCGCGGCGAGGACGGGCGGCCTTTGCGAAACTGGGCGTCGCCGTCGTGCTCGAGGTCGGCGTGCACAATCCGCTGGCGGCCGCGATTGCACGCCACGGCGAATCCGAATTGGCGTTGGCGCGCCGGCTGTTCGCACAGCTGCCGAAGGCCGCGCTGTTGCTGGCCGATCGCTTGTATGGCGTGCCGGGAGTCATGGTCGACGTCTGGGCGGCGTGCCGCCGGGTCGGCAGTCACTTCCTCTTCCGCGTACCGCGCAACATCAAAGCGCAGGTGCTCAAGAAGCTGCCCGATGGGAGCCGTCGAGTCCGGCTCAATGTCCGGGAGAAGGGTCGGCCGTGGCACGTCAGCGGAGGCCTCGAGATTCGGGAGATTCGCGTGCAGGTCGGCCGCCCGGGATTTCGTCGGCACGAGCTGCGGTTGTGCACCAGTCTGCTGGATCATCGGATGGCGCCGGCGCTCGAACTCGCCAAGCTCTACGCCACGCGCTGGGAGCAGGAGCTCTATTTCCGCAACGCGAAACGGGTGCTGCGCCAGACCGACGTCTTGCAGAGTCACACGGTCGAGACCGGGGCCCAAGAAATCGCCGCCATCATCTTGGTCACGGCGCTGTTGGCGCGGGAACGGGCGCGTGCGGCGAATGGTCAGGTCCCCGTGCTGCGCATCAAGTTCGGCGTCGTGCTCGCCATTGTGCGCTCGATGTGGTTCTCCTTGGGCCCGATCGAGGACCTGCTCACCGAGAAACAAAAGGAGCAAATCGTGGCCCGCGGTCAGGCGCTCATGCGCCGCTCGCTGACGGGACCCCGTCGCTCGCGCACCAATCCGCGGGCGGTGCGTCAGCCCGTCACCAAATGGCCTCGACTCATGCAGACCGACTCCGTCGAGGCTCCGCTGCGGTTCAGAGTGGTCTGACGTCATGAACACTCGAATTTCCGAAAGGCATTACGATTAGACCAGCGTGCGGAACGAAGCGCCGCGCCATCGCGACGACCGGAGTGGCGTGGTGGATCTTGAAGACGCTGCAGAGTGCTAAATGGGCCGGGCTCGGGTTCGTGGAATTGGGTGTGAGTCTCGTGCCCTTGGGGGCGGCCACCCTAGGGGCGACCGTCTTGGCCACAGTGGCGGGCGCCTGGCTCTACAGCCAGGCTGGTGAGGACTCGTCACGCCGGGTTCCGGCCACGTAACGCAAGCCAGACGACGTCATCTTCGATCGAACTGCCGTGCTCACCTGTGAAACGGCCGCCCAACATCGAAATGGAGCCGACGCTTCTGACGGCCCGTGTCATCATGTCGCCGCGAAGCGCGGCTCATTTCGCGCGTTCGGCCGAGTGACGATCACATGGACCAGTTCCTGAAGAACCTCGGCGTGGCCCTGCGCTCGGCCATCATCAAGATCAATCCGCCTCGCGGGAACGAGCGACTCCAGACCAAGAAGATCTACGAAGCTCTCGAATCAACCGAGGGGCTGGTCGCCAAGCGCCTCGGGGGGCCGGTGTTTCACCGATATCGCGGTCGGCGACGAAATCAGAATCCCAGCTACAGCGCGACGCCACAAAAGTCGGTGGAGTACCTGTGGGATTTCTCCTTCACTCGGTTTGCCATTCCCCAGGCAACCGAGAAGCCAGGCAAGAAGAAGATCCCCAAGGGCAAGCACTACGAACTGTTGCTCGTGGCAGAGTCGGAGCTGGGCACATCCAACGAGATCTGTCGCGACCTACTCAAAGTTCTCGAAGCTCGCTGCATGGTCCGCTGTCTGATATATCGGCGCCCAAGGCGAGAGGCTGCTTGTCGCGCACTCCACGAACGAATGATTCGAGTCATGCGCAATCACGCTCACTTTCGACCGGCAAGCGAAATGTGGCTTCTCGTTGGCGTCGAATGGGCGTGTCGCCATATTACGTGTGAAACTCACACGGTCAACAAACGCGGAACGTCTGTGGTGCGCGTGTGAAAGCGAACACCGGCCGAACCGCTTGCAGCCGACAGCGGCTGGCGCGATCATGAGCCGCTGCGGCTGAAGCGGCACGTTCGGCCGCCAACACGACGAACACAGATGACGGCAGGATACGACGCACACGAGCGGACGAGCCTGACGGTTCAGTGAAGGAGACGTGTGGGACGAGCCACGACTGCTGTCCTCCTAATGTTCTGCTCAGTGACGGTCTGGGGCGGGCAACAGCTCGGCGTGCGATCGACGGTAGTCCGTGACGTGACCGTGATCAGCGGAACGGGTCTCCCGGCGATGCCCGATATGGCCATCGTCATCACTGGTGCCCGCATCGCGGTAGTCGATCGCGCGGACCGCGTGCAGATCCCCGCCGGTGCGCGAATCATCGAGGG
>JACQVC010000396.1 GCA_016209995.1 Gemmatimonadota bacterium | reverse complement strand
GCTCTCCTACTCTCACCAGGAGGACAACCATGAAGTCACACAAGTCAGTTGTCCGCAGGGTGCGCGGCTGGCTGGCCGCTTTCCTAGTCCTCGTTGGGACGGGAGCGTTCGCGAGCGTTGCCAGCGCACAGCAAGCCGGCCGCATCGTCGGCCAGGTCACGGAAACTGGGTCCGGGGCGCCACTGGGTGAGGTGCAGATCTACCTGGAAGGCACCGGCATCGGATCGCTCACGAATCAGTCCGGCCGGTTTGTGCTGCTGAACGTGCCGCCGGGCACCCACCAGTTGCGTGCGGAGCGCATCGGCATGGCGCCGGCGTCGCGGCAGGTCACGGTGGCGGCCGGTCAGGCGAGTGAGGCCAACTTCCAGCTCGAGACGCAGGCGCTCGGCCTGGACGAGATCGTGGTCACCGGCACCGCCGGCGCGGCTCGCCGCCGCGAGATCGGAAACACGGTCGCCCAAATCAACGTCGCGGACCTACCGGTGCGACACACCGAGGTGTCGCAGATGCTTCAAGCCGCGGCGCCCGGCGTCGAGGTGACCGGCGGAGGCGGCTCAGTCGGACAGGGCTCCAAGATCCGGCTGCGCGGCAGCAAGAGCGTCGAGATGGGAAGTGATCCCATCATTTACGTGGACGGTGTGCGCTTGATGACCGGCGGCTTCGAGGTGCGAGCCGCCAAGGACCAGGGCAACCGCGCCGCGAACGTGACCCAGAGCCCGCTCGACCTCATTAACCCGAACGACATCGAGCGCATCGAGGTCATCAAGGGGTCGGCCGCGACGACGCTCTACGGCACGGAGGCATCGGCCGGCGTGATCCAGATCTTCACCAAGAGGGGTTCTCAGGGCGCCCCGGTCTGGTCCGTCGAGATGCAGCAGGGCACCGCGTGGAATCAGCGGTTCGGCGTCGACACCGATCCGGATCCCGGGAGCGTCGGCACTCCCAAGTACCTCTATATGGATCCCTGGATCTGCACGGGCTTCCTCAAATGCGGAGAGTTCACCCACACGACGCATACGCAGCAGTACTCGGCCTCCGTGCGCGGAGGCGGGCAGAACCTCCAGTACTTCAGCTCGGCGGACCTGCTCGACGATCTGGGCCACAAGCCCAACGACGCGCTGACGTGTTGGACGGCGCGCGGGAACTTCACCTACACGCCCGTGACCGCCCTGCAGCTCCAGTGGAACACGGCCTACACGAACCAGTCGCAGTCCAACACGGCGTCGGGCAACAACGCGGAAGGGCTCGAGCTGAACGTATTCCGGCAGAGGCAGAACTACTTCGCCAACCGGGATACGGCGCTGATCAACCAGGTTCTGGGCCAGACCCTGGATTCCGAGATCGAGCGTTTCACTACCGGCGGCACGGCCACCTACTCGCCGCTGACGAACCTGACCAACCGGTTCACCGTGGGCTACGACTTCTCGAGCCAGGAGACGCGCAACATCCGTGGGTTCGGCTTCTTCGCCCACCCGGAGGGCATCGTTCACAACGCCACGTTCCAGAAACGGATCCTGACCTTCGACTACGTCGGGTCCTACTCCTTTGATCTCATGACGAACCTCCGTTCGAGCTTCTCCTGGGGCGGCCAAGCGGTCGGCGATGAGGAGCGGCTGGTCGAGGGCTACGGCCGCGGTTTCCCTGGTGCGGCCGAGCCGACCGTCAACTCCGCAGCTCTCACCACCGGGTACGAGGAGCGCCAGAAAGTTTGGAACGCGGGGTTCTTCTTGCAGGACGTCCTGGATATCAGCAACAAATACTTCGTGACCCTCGGCATGCGAGTGGACGGGAACAGCGCCTTCGGCACGGGCTTCGGGCTCCAGTTTTACCCGAAGGCGAGCCTCTCCTACGTGATCTCGGACGAGGCGTTCTGGCCGCAGATGCTGGGCTCGATGAAGCTGCGCGCCGCGTACGGCCAGTCCGGGCGCGCGCCCGGCGCGTTCGATGCCGTGCGCACGTGGGACAACACCGCGCTCGCTGGTGACGCGGCCTTCACTCCCGAAAACGTCGGGAACCCGGACCTCGGTCCCGAGGTTACCGGGGAGTTCGAGGCCGGGTTCGACGGGGCCTGGCTCGATGACCGCGTCCGCGCGACGTTCACCTATTACCGCCAGCTCACCAAGGACGCCCTGCTCGACGTCGAGCAGATGCCGTCCTTGGGATTCACCCAAGCTCAGCTCCTGAACGTCGGCGAGATCGAGAACAAGGGGATGGAGATCAGCGTGGACGTGTCCCCCATTCGCCGGGCCAACTGGGGGTGGGACGTGGGCGTCAGCGTGACAACGAACGAATCCGAGGTGCTCAGCCACGTCCTTCCTGACCGTGTCGGGCGCTCGATCCAGTACACCTTGCAGACGCTCATCCGCAACCCGGACGCGATTCCGAAGACGACTGGTGTGATTGCACTCTGCACGGCCGCCAACGTGCAGCCGACCGACCCCTGCCGCGAGAACAACGTCTACCGCGGTCCGGATCTTCCGACCAACATCAGCAACGCGTATACGACGGTGCGGCTGCCGTACGGGATCTCCCTCTCCGCAAGAGGCGAGTACCGCGGCGGAATGTACACGAGCGGCGGCGTCAACCCGATCTCGATCGGCCGGTCGGTGCGGTCGCCGCTATGCTATCCCTACTATGCGAACCAGGAGAACGTACAGCTGAAGCCCGATACGCCGGCGTTGTGGCAGGCACGCTGCACACCGTCGCTCGCCACCGGGTATAGTGCGAAGGGAGACTACTTCAAACTGCGGAGCGTGAGCGCGACGATCCCAGTGGATTTCGCGTTCCCCGACCGAATCCAGACCGCCACGCTCACACTGACGCTGGGCAACGCGTACACCTGGTCGAGGGAGCTGATGTTCGGCACGTTCGGTATAGAGAATTTCGGGAACTCGGGAATCGTCGGCACTGCGACGAACCCTGAAGGTGGATCCATCGGCCTGTCTGGCAACGAGCGGACCCCCGAATCCACCACGCTGCGCGCATCGCTGCGCGTGACGTTCTGAGAGGAGGGTCCGCACATGAACCGGATCATAGAAACAGTCAGCGATCGGGAGGGAAGGCGGAGGCAACTCGGGAGGAGAGCGGACACCATAGGGAAAGGATCCATCACTCGCGAAGGCAGAAGGCCTCGCGGACTCTCGGTGATCGCGGCGGTTCTGGCCCTCACGCTCGGGACGGGCTGTGACGTGACCAATCCCGGCCCCGTGGCTGACGAGTACCTCGTCCTGCCGGCGGCCCAGCAGGGCTTCGTCAACGGCGCCAAGGAGCGCCTTACGCGCTCGGTCGGCTGGCTCTCCTACAACACCGCGCTGATGTCTCGGGAGATCTTCCCGGGCGGCCAGACAGGCTCGTACGGTCACGACATCATCATGCAGGCCGGCAGTCCCAGATGGAGCGAAAGCGGCCCCAACAGCTCGTACCCGAACAGCCAGCAGGCCCGCTGGATTGCCGAGGAGGCCCTACGGCGATTCGCCGCCGTGGGCAACGTCACCCCGGCCCTCATGTTCCAGGCCTACACCTGGGCCGGCTATGCCAACCGTGTGCTGGGCGAGAACTGGTGCGAGGCGGTTATGGACGGCGGGCCGATCGAGCCTGGTACGAAATACCTCGAGCGGGCTGAGAAGCACTTCACCGATGCGCTCGCCATCGCGCCCACCGCGAACGACCGGCTCGCGGCATTAGCCGGCCGGGCGCAGGTACGGGTGTTGCGCGAGAACTGGAAGGGTGCGGTCGAGGATGCTCAGCAGATCACCAGCAACACCTTCCGCTTCGACATCGAGATGGATATCTCGCGCGGCGCAAATGTGAGCCAGCGCAACCACCTCTACTTCGGGGCCGCCAGCATCCCGTACCGGTCCTATTCGGTGAAGTTCACCTACTTCGAGCAGTATTACACCGACACGGGCGATCCGCGGACACCGTGGATCACCTACACGGCGGCGAATGACAGGCTCTGCGTCGGCTCGCTCCAGGGCTATGGGCGCGTCCCCTGCCTCCGGCAGTGGAAGTACAAGTCGGAGGACGATGACATTCGCCTCGCGAGTGGACGTGAGATGCGGCTGATCGAGGCCGAGGCGCTCCTGGTCGAGGGCAAAGGTCCGGAGGCCATGGCCAAGATCAACGC
>JACQVC010000056.1 GCA_016209995.1 Gemmatimonadota bacterium | reverse complement strand
CTCGAGCATTACGAAGGGCTGGTGCACCTCCTGGTCACCGATGTGGTGATGCCGGGGATGGGCGGGCTGACGCTGGCGCAGCGGCTCGACCAGACCCGCCCGGGGATGAAGGTGCTCTACATGTCCGGCTACACCGATGACGTTGTCGTGCGGCACGGGGTGTTGGACGAAGGGACGTCCTTCCTCGGCAAGCCGTTCACCGTGGTGGAGCTGACGCGAAAGGTTCGGGAGGTGCTCGATTCGGAGAGCTGAGACGTCCCGGGAAGTCGGTCAAGAGAAGCGCGAGTGCGGAACGGACGACGGCGTCCCGGTCCGATGCCGCTCGCCTTCCATCGACACAACTCGACGCGGCATCGATGGCGGCGCCTACCGAGGACCGCGTTATTGAACGACCCTCGCCTGAAGGCGAGGGTCGTTCAAGAGACCACCTGCGAAAGCGCCGGCTCGATCTCGGGTTGCTGCAGCGGGACGTCGCGGGGCGGCTCGGAGTCGACAACGCCACGGTCACCAACTGGGAACTCGGTCAAGCAGCTCCCGCGCTTCGCTGGCTGCCGGGCATCATCCGGTTTCTTGGGTACGACCCACGGCCTCGGCCCAAGAGCATCGGGCAGGCACTGAAGCACTACCGCCACGGCCAGGGCCTGTCGCAACAGGAGCTGGCCGTCCGTCTGCGGGTGGACCCTGGGACCCTGGCGCGTTGGGAGCGGGCGGCTCGGACCCCAACCGGCGAATATCTGATGGGTGCTCAAGCAATCCTGACGGCGATGTAATAGGGTAGTGCCTGATGTTCTTCATAAGAACGGAGATGGAAGGCCCGACCCTGTTCATCGCTTCGCCGAGGCGTCCGATTCGACGACGTCTCCGCGCAATTGCCGGTCCAGAAACTCACCGGCACGCTGCGCGGGCTCGAGCGCGATGCGCTCGTGAAGGAAGATCCGATCTTCGCCCGCTTTATGCCTAAACCCACACCGGAAGTCGCGCCAGAACAGGGCACCGTCTTCCTGGTCTGCACATCCGCCGGCGAAGTCGGCGTCAACATCTCAGCCGACCACCTCGTCTGCGATCTGACTCCCTTCGACAGCATGGTCCAGCGATTCGGTCGAGTGAATCGCTTCGGCGACGGCGACGCCAGGATCGATCTCGTTTACCCGCTGGTAATCGACGAGAAGGACACCCTTCGCGAGGTCAGGCAGCGGACCTTGGCGCTGCTGCGAAGGCTTCCCCAGGAGCAAGATGGTCACGATGCGAGTCCGGCAGCGCTGCACAGATTGCCCATCGCCGACCGGCAGGCAGCCTTTACTCCTCCGCCAGTCATCCTTCCCGCCACCGACATTCTGTTCGACGCCTGGGCGCTGACGTCAATTCGCGGAAAACTTCCCGGCCGGCCCCCGGTCGCCGACTGGCTGCATGGAGTCGCCGAGTGGGAGCCGCCTGAGACCTTCGTCGCTTGGCGAGAGGAGGTCGAACTCATCACTCCCGGCTTGCAGGAGAAGTACAGGCCAGAAGATCTGCTGGACGACTACGCACTGAAGCCACACGAATTGCTTCGCGACAAGACATGGCGGATTTTCAGTCATCTGGAAAAGCTGGCTCGTAGACATCCCGAGCTTTCTGCATGGGTGTTGGAGTCCGATGGCGGAGTGAGCGTCGTCTCACTGGCCGAGCTTGTTGAAAAAGATCGCCAGAACAAGCCGGAGGTCAATCTCGCCGGGTACACCGTGCTTCTTCCACCAGCGGCGGGCGGTCTCATAAAAGGCACGCTCAACGGAGACGCGGAATTCGATCCCGATCGCCGCACGCTCTATGATGTGGCCGATAGATGGATAGACGAGCGTGGTCCTCGACGCTGTCGTGAGTGGGACGCCGGGCAACCACCAGCGGGGATGCGGCTGGTGCGGGCTATCGACACCCGGCGGGCTGAAGCCGACGATGAGCCGGGCGACGATGAGCAGCCAGCCAGCCCGCGTTACTGGCAGTGGTACGTCCGACCCGGCTCGACACTACTGGTCGGAGCCGACCTCGTGCAGTACCTGTGGCTCCTGGCCGATCCACTCACCAATCAGATTCATCGGCATGTCGAAGCATTAGCGGACATCGCTCGGAGCGTTGTTGCCCTCGGCTGGGGCGTGGACATGGTAGTGGGCCACGGTGCAATCGTGTCGGACGAGCAGGCCAACGCGCTGCCTGGCGAGCGATGGCTGCCCGGCGCTGACGCGGCGGGCGGTGGTTCGCGCGTTCCGAAGCAGGGCACACTCGATGACCTGATCCATCGACACGCGCGGTTTCTCGAGCGCCTCGGCGCCGACGGATTCACCGCTCCGCCGCCGCTGTCTGTGTACGATACCGTTGCATACAGACGTGCAACCGATCGACGCATGCGACCGGTCGCCTCCTTTTCTCTGTTGAAGCTCGATGCCAGCGGCTTCCGTGCGTTCGACACGGCACGCCGCGCCCTCACCGTCGCCGGCATGACGCGCCATGTAGCCGGAGCAGCAGCCCGATCTGCTGGGTGGGACGAGCCGGGAATCAACGGGTTCATCCTGGGTCATGGTGATTCAAGAGGCGGCGCCGAGCATGTTGCAGTCGGGCCACGACGGTTCGCCTATCTACCGTTACCCACGCTCGAGGCGAGGGGCGAGGGCATGTCTCGCGTGGTCGGTAGCGTCCGCCGGGTGATGCTGTCGTCGTTCGCGGAGGGCTGCGACGCCGAGATCGCCTGGGCACGGCGTGCGAGGTCAGGTCACGAGCTCGTCGGCGAGGACAAGCAGCGGCCCGTTGCGCTCCTCGCTTTGATTCCCGAGAGCGAGAGAGTCGTTCGACACTACACTCAACCCGCTGCGTCATGGGCCACTGTCACGCCCGTCGTCCTCCCCGGCTACGACGACCCCGGCCACTACAGGCGACGCCTGAAGCGTGGGACTTCGGCGGAAGAGCAGAAGCAACTACTCACACGACTCGACGAACGGGTGAACGACCTACTCCGGAAGGCGATTACGCAGTGTGGCTTTTCGAAGGTACTGGCGGATCACGCGGAGCTCCAATGGCGCAAGGCCGGCTTCTGGCCTGGCACCGACCACGCCGACCGCTATGGAGTGCCGGATCACCTCAGGCGTTTCCCTTGCTTGCACGTCAGGCTTCATTGGCGCGACCCGCAGGGGAGACCGGTGCAAGTCCCTGGCCCCGTGTGTTTCGGCAGTGGCCGCTCTTACGGCCTGGGCCTCTTCGCCCCTTTTGAGGCCGATGACTGACCAGTTCGCCATCCTGAAGCTCGTGACCGAGCGGCTCGACGCTGTCGGCATCGCCTACATGCTCACCGGGTCCATCGCTGCCGGCTACTACGCCCAGCCACGCATGACCCGCGACATCGACCTCGTCGTCGAGTTGGAGCCGGGTGATGCGGAACGAATCGCCGCAGCGTTCGCGCCGGAGTTCAACTGCGATGTGGATGTGATCCGTGGGGCAATTGCCCGGCAGTCGTTGTTCAACTTGATCCACGTCGAGGCCGTGGCGAAGGTGGACCTCGTCGTACGGAAAGACATCCCCTACCGGCGCCAGGAGTTCCGCCGGCGCCGCCACGTCGAGATTGGCGGACACCCGCTGTGGATCGTCTCACCGGAGGACCTGATCCTCTCGAAGCTGGCTTGGGCGAAAGCGAGTCGATCGGAGATGCAGCTTCGCGACGTTCGCCAGCTCCTCGCTTCCGTGCGCACTCTGGACCAGACATATCTCGACCGTTGGGCTGCAAGCCTCACTGTCACCGAACTACTACAAGAGGTGCGCTCGTGACCGACACGCCTCCCGACGTCCAGGCGCGTTTCGACGAGCTGATGCGGCAGCGCTCAGGTAGCGACCGCGTGCGGATGATGAGCGAAATGTTCGACTTCGCCAAAACACTCGTGCTCTCAAACCTTCGCGCAACCCACCCCGGCGCGACCGATGCCGAGATGCGCGTCCTGCT
>JACQVC010000055.1 GCA_016209995.1 Gemmatimonadota bacterium | reverse complement strand
GAGATGGCACCCTCGCAGTAGGCTTGCCTCGCGTTGGATCTTACTCGCCGAGCGGGCCTTCAATCGGCCGACGCCCGCGGTTTCGACTGGCCGAAGCTGCGCCCTCCGCGGTGGGTGTCGCGTTGAGTAAAATTACTCACCATAATGACACACCCCTTCCCATCCAGACATGGCCCATCACCGTCATCTTGGTGTATGGTGTTTGCTACTGGCAGCCACGAAGGAAGGAAGAAGGATGTCTGAATCCAAGATCAAAGAGCGCGTCATCGACGCCGTGCGGGAGCTTCCCGACGACGCTACCGTGGAGGACGCCATGGAGCGCCTCTACTTTCTCGAACTAGGATCATCAGTGCGAGACTCGCAACGAGACGCGAGCGAGAGGACCATGAAAAAGGAGAAAGCTAGACCTCGGGCAGCGGACGTCGACCGAGATACCATGCGCCCCGAGTACGATTTTTCGAAGGGCGTCCGAGGTGTGACCGCAGCCCGCTATCGCGAAGGGACGAACGTTGTCGTCCTCGACCCGTCGGTCATGGATGTGTTCCCCAATTCTGAGGCCGTCAACGAAGCTCTGAGGGCTCTCGCCCCCGTACTCCGGCGGCGAAGGCGAGGGTAGCCGCCGCGGTGAACACTCGGAACATCGTTTACGACGTATAACGAGGCGCTGAAGCTGGCGGCGGGTGAGCCAGCAGGCGTGCGGGTCGCACCGGCTGATCGCGCCGTGACAGGCCGCAGCTTAGCGCCAGGGCGTTAGCCGCACAACAGGCTCTGCGGTATCTTCCGGAGGGAGGACCCCAATGAAATACAAGATTGCGCTCCACCGGTCGGAGGAAGGCTACGCTGTCTCGGTCCCAGTGCTGCCCGGCTGCTGGTCCTAGGGTGAGACCGACGCGGAAGCTCTCGCGAACATTCAGGAAGCGATCCAGGAGTACCTGGCTGCGCGCGACGACTTGCTGCAGGGTGCCGAAGTCCGGGAGGTTGAGGTCTCAGGCTAGCCGTGCCCCGCATCCCCGGGGTCAATCACCTCGACGCGGTCCGCGCCCTTGAGAAGGTCGTGTTCCACATCGTACGGCAGGGCAAACACATCGTCATGTCCGACGGCACGCGCATCGTCACCATCCCGCGTCACAACCCTGTGAACGCGTTCACGATGGGCGGAATCGCTCGCGCTGTCTCACGCCCGCGCGCTTCCGCAAGCTGCTGTGATTCTGACTGCCGGCTAACTGAGCTCAAGCGTCAACACCGAGGCTCAGTAGAAGACGGCGAGCCAGACCGTCAATCGGTCTGGCTGCGTCCAGTCCACGCGGTGCGGCCGGTGGGCACGAATAAGGACGTAGTCGCCGTCACGGAGATCCAGCGTCTCGTCCGGATCCCTCAACGTAAGGCGGGCGCTCCCCGTCAGGACGGCCACCCACTCGTTCTCGGCCTGGTTGTACCAGAGCCCCGGGGGCGAAGCGTGCCCTTGCGAAACGATCCTCTCGATGCGGACCCCCGCCGAGGAGGCCAGGACTTCCACGACCTCCTCCGGGATCGGCCCCGCGGGCTGGGAGAACAGGTTCGTCTGCATGGCTTCTCCACCGATTTGAGGCGCGGCCCGTGCGCCGCGGCACGAGGGCCCCGTTGCGGTCCTGAGGAAGGATCGTCAGGGGCTCTATCGGGGGCTCTAGTGCGTTCAGCTCCCACCCACCTTCTGGTACTTCTTGACGGTCCGCGGCCCGACTTCGGCACCATACACGTTGCCAAGACCGTCCGCGGTGACGCCCTCAGCCCCGCTGGTGACCAGCGCGTCGGGGTTGGGCTCGGGATCCGGGATGAAGGCCGTGACCCAGCCGTCGCGCGCGCTCCCGATGTAGATGCCTCTCCGCCAACCGGGGTTGCGGCGGGCGTTCGAGTCCGAGTCGGCGGCGTAGAGCACGTCATTTCCATCGATGTAGAGCCCGCTCGGGCTCCCGAACTGGGTCCACGTCGCCAGGTGCGTTCCTTCCTGGTCGAAGATCTGGATCCTGTGGTTCCCGCGGTCGCCCACGAAGAGCCGGCCACGTGAATCCATTGCCAGGGCGTGCGGCTCGCGGAACTCTCCGGCCCCGGATCCGGTGCTCCCCCACTCCTTCAGGAAGCGGCCGTCGCTAGCGAGCTTGACGATGCGGTTGTTGCCATCGTCGCCGTGCCCGTCGGCGATGAAGATGTCGCCATTCGGCGCCACGACGACGCCTGTGGGTTTCCGGAACGTGTTCGGGCCTCTTCCTGCGCCCCCCTTCTGGCCGAGCGTCATGAGCAGCCGGCCCTCGGGGCTGAACTTGTACACCACGTGCCCTAGCCCCGCGGGCTCCGCCTGGCCGGCGCTCGTGGCGTCAGCCACCCACACATTGCCCTCCCGGTCGACGTGGAGGCCGTGGGGCCAGGCGAAGAGCCCCTTCCCGAAGCTCCGCACCAACCGACCTTCAGGGTCGAACAGGAGCACGGGATCCACATCGCTCCGGCCTACACAGGTGGTCTGACCGCACCGGTCGGCCACCCACACATGCATGCGGTCGGGCGCGACGTGCACCGCGCTCGTGGCTCCCCAGACTCTACCAGTGGGAAGCTCGCCCCACGCCTCGTCCGCGATCTGGTACGTCGCGTCCGCGGGGTAGCTGGCGCCCGGGCGCTGCGCGGCTAATGCCGGGAATGCGAAGGCTCCGATCAGGACACCCAGCAGCGGCGCAGCGCGACCTGAGATGGTGAGGGCGGTTTGCACAGGGTGCTTGGCGATGGTTAGTGGATGCGATTCCCGTCCGGAAGCGACGCGGCGGTCCGGAGCCGGATCGAAAATAACATACGAGCCCGGCAGGGAGCGGGCGATCTGGGAAGAGCCGTTCAGGAAAGCTCCGCCAGGAGCCTCGACCAGTCCTCGCACTCCCGGCGAGGATCCACGAGCGCTGCCAAGCGGACGCACCAGGTCTCGAGGTCCGCATAGAACCGGGCATCGGCCTCGGCCCGCAGGAGAAGCGTCGCCAGCGCCTGCGCGTCGCCCACCGGGAAATAGCCCGGGTAGTCCGGGCCGAGAATGCCGATCGAGCCGGGGATGCGAGCGGAAAGCACCGGCACGCCGCAGGCGATGGCCTCGGAGACGACGTTCGCACCGCCTTCCAGTTTCGACGTGAGAACGAGTACGCGAGAGCGGGCCAGGATGCGAAGCGCCTCCAAACGCGGGCGCTCGCCCAGCCAGCGGTAGCGCGGATTCTGCGCTTCTTCCGCGCGGGCTTCCTGCTCGATGTCTTCGCTGAGCGCCGCGCCCACCTGTTGGATGCGAATTCGGGATGAGCCGGGAAGGAGACGCGCCGCCAGCGCTGCGCGCAGGGGGTCCTTCACGGGCCGCAGGTGGCCCAACACGCATGCGTCGAAGAAGCGCGGGTCCCGCACGCAGTCACCGGGCGGCTGGCGCGCGGACTGGTAGATCACACGCGCCTTCGGGCGAAGTCGCTCGGTCAGCTCGTCGATCGCCAGCGGCTGCAGCACGACCAGACGCCACGCCAGCTCCAGCGAGCGCCGTGCGGGCGCGGACGTGTGGATATCTCCGTATACGTCCGTGCCCGTGAGGGCCAGTACTACGGGGATGTCCGTCCGCAGCGAGCGGACGCGCTCGACGGACTCGGCGCTCTTGCGCGCGTGTAGCGCGACGACGAGGTCGCACGGCTGTGCGCGGTACTCCTCGTCGATGGAGACGCGGTGACCCAGCCGCCGGAGAAGAGCCGCCCACCGCCGAGCGGTGACGCGGTTGCCGGCCCGCGAGTGGCGTGGCGCCGGCGTGATGATGAGGACTCTCACGTCTCGAGGGCGCAGGTCCGGAATCCGGCCCAGACATCCCGCCGGTCGGGCGTATAGAAGTTGCGGTACGTGTTGCGGATCAGGCGAGAGCGCGTCGCCCAAGAGCCACCGCGCAGGACCTTCCGCGTGCCGAACCACGGTTCCGAGTACTCCTTGTACGCGTCGGCCTCGAAGCCGGGATAGGGCAGGAAGGCCGTGCTCGTCCATTCCCAAACATTTCCTATCATCTGGCGGCACCCGAACGCGCTGTCGCCATCTGGGAGCGCTTCCACGGCGATGCACCCCATGGCGCGCCAGTCGAGGTTGGCCTGTTCGTCGGTCGGCGTGCGGTCGCCCCAGGGGTAGGTGCGCTTGCGAGGCGAGGAGGTGCGACGGTCGGCCCCCTGATCGCCGCAAGCTGCCGCTTCCCATTCCGCTTCCGCCGGAAGGCGGCGGCCCGCCCAGCGACAGTACGCTTCCGCCTCGTACCAGTTCACGTGAATCACCGGCAGATTCGCCTCCAGCCGAACCCAATGATCAAAATGACGCCGGAGCCAGGAGCCATCCGAGTCGCGCTGCCAGTACACGGGGTGCGCGGCGTTTGCCGACGCGCGCCAGCGCCAGCCCTCGTCGCTCCACCAATTTCGGCGCCCGTACCCACCATCCTCCACGAACGTGGCGAACTCGGCCTGGGTCACGGGTGCCCGCGCGATCGCGAACGCCTCGACCTGCACGGGGTGCGCCCATTTCTCGTTGTCGAAGACGAACGGCGAGTCTCGTGTCGCGCCCAGGAAGAACGTGCCGGCAGGAACCACCACGTCGCCCCGGAGATCCTCGCCGCCAGACGCTGCCGAGCCCGACTGGCGCTCCGCGAGTGAGACGGGCGGCGGGGGGTAGCCCAGCGTCTGGCGGGTGTAGGTGAAGGCTTCGGTGTGCATGTCCTCGTGGAAGACCGTGTAGCGAGCGAAATAGCGGAGCGCATCGCTCGCCTCGCCTCGCTGCAGCCGCTCGATCACGCGATCCCGCACGCTCCGCATGTACGCGAGCGTGTCCTCGCGCGAGGGAAGGGGCAGGTCCCAGCGCACGTCATGCGGGATGGCGATGGAGTCCCAGAGCGCATCCGCGTCGGCGCGGCCCGCCCGCTCCTTGCACACGTGGCGGAGCACCCACTGCTCCTGGAACCACGCAACGTGTCCGATCTCCCACAGGAGTGGATTCACGATGGGCAGCCGCGGTCCCAGCAGCTGCGCATCGGTGAGATCACTCGCGATCTCGATCGTGCGCTCGCGGGCGTCGAATACCCACTGGGCGAGCTCAGCGACGGTCATCGCAGGTTCCCTGCCATCTCGCAACGTACCGACCACGTCCTTCATCACCCCCATACCGCCTCCCGCATCAACGCCTGGAGCGAGCGCCCGGCACATTCGGCATCGTCTTCACCTGGAAGCCATATCTGGCAGTGAGGATTCCTGTCAACAGTGGAGACGTGGCAGCGAGGAACGGTGCGGGGCCGCGGACTTCTGCGAAAGGTTGGCTGTCGCGTGGACTCTCGGCTCGCTCTCGAGCGACGACAGGTGCCCACGAGCAGCCTGCGGGACGGGGGTCTTGACGGCGCACGTGCGATTCTGGGACGCAGTGTTCGCTCGCGGTGACCGCGGCCAGATCGGGCCCCCCGAAGGACAATCTATCTAGTTGACACGCAAACGATTACAAGATCGAGGCCACGGGCACGCTTCTTGTCAGGGCCTGTGATGGGATCGTGTGCTCCGAGCTGCCTCTTTTGAACTGCGCGCGAGGCTTCACCCATGACGCTCATACGTGATCTCAGACATGCGGCCCGCGGACT
>JACQVC010000415.1 GCA_016209995.1 Gemmatimonadota bacterium | reverse complement strand
TCACAGCTTTAACCAGCAATAGATGGAACGGGTGCCGCGGGAATGGCAAGAGCAAAGCGCAATGCGGGAAGCGGGCTCATGTCCCCGTCGAGTCGACCAGCTTGTGCATACTCGCTTCCGCCGGCTTGACCGATCCTGCCGTCCCGGTTTGGCCCCCGCCCTCCGCCACGCGGTCTTGCGCCGGGCTGCGGAACTGTCGCGCCTCGAGAACGAGCAGGATGTAGACACGGCGGACGAGAACGACGACGGTAGCGAGGACGGGCACGGCGACGAGCAGACCGACCACATGGAGGAGGTGCGCCATGATGAGCACGCTGAGCAGCGTGAGCACGGGCGGGAGATCCACCTTCTTCTCCATGATCATCGGGGCGACGAGGTTGGCTTCGATGAGGTGGATCGCGGTGCCGAGCAGGATCACGGCCAGCGCCTTGATCAGGCCATCCGTACTGAGGACGACCAGAGCCGGTAGCAGCGTGGACACGAGGGTCCCGAAGAACGGGACGATGGCGGCCAGGCCCGTGAACACGCCAAAGGCGAGCGCATACGGCACCCGCAGGAACAGCAGCCCCAGCCAGGTGAGCACACCCAACACCGTCATGGCGAGGGCCTGACCGACGATCCAGGCTCGCAGCGTATGACTGAGATCCGCGAGGATGTCTCGAGCGAGGGGTCGTCTGCGCGTCGGGAACAGACTGACGAGGCCCTCGCGGTAGAGGCTGGGGCGCAGGCAGAGGTAGATCCCCATGACGAGCACGGAGACAAAATGGATGAGGAAGCGCATTCCGCCGAAGACATAGGGCACGAGCCCGGCGAAATACCCGCGGATTTCCTGCATCATGGACTCGATGTAGCTCTGCCCCTCCGGCAGCGGTCCGAGGAGCTGCCCGATCAGGGCATTGCGCTGGGCCAGCTCGAGGAGCCGGGTCTCGCCCGCCTGAAGCATGCTGGGTAGCGCGTTCAGCAGCCCCTGGGTCTCCACGGCGAGCGGCGGCACGATCAGCATCACGAGCAGCGTGATGCCGGCCAGCGTGGCCAGCAGCGCGAGAACCAACCCCAGCGCCCGCGGAATAGCGAGCTTTGCGTGGAAGAAATCGGTCAGCAGTCCCAGATACAGCGCGAACAGCGTTGCGATGAAGAGGAGCAGCAGGATCTCCGCGACGCTGTACGCGAAGTACAGCACCACGAGGGCCACGATCGCGACCGCGAAGATAGCCGGGCTGCGACCCGCCATGCTCATCGGAGATCCAGCCGTCCGATCGTCGCGGCGAGACAGCTAGAGGGCAGAATCCGAAGTTCGGTCAGGAGCCGCCGCTGCCCTCCAGGCGCTCGATCTCCTCGATCAGCTCGGCCTCGTGGATGAGTCCCTGCGGCTCCGACGGCTGCGCCTTCGAGTCGCCGCCGGCTTTGAGCTGTTTCACCGCCTCCTCGCCGCCGGGCAGGAGCCCCATCTGCTGCTTCAGGGCCAGGAGCCGCTCGTCCACATCTCCGGAACCAGCCTGCAGCTTCTGGAATTCGCGCTCGAGCGTATCGCCGGTCAGGGCCTCGTGCACTTCGATGGAGGCGACGGTCCGCCGCTCGGCATCCTCGATGCGCTCGGCCATGCGGTCGAACGCCTCGAACGCCGACTGATCGGAGAGCCCGGCCATGGTCTCGTGAATCCGGCGCTGGGCCTGCGCCCGTCGCTGCTTCGCGATGAGGAGGTTCCTCTTGCGCTTCGCCTCCTCGATCTTGTCGTTGAGTTGGCGCAGGGAGACCTTGAGCTTCTCGGTTTCCGCCGCCTGGGCGCGCCACGTCTGCTCGAGCGATCCGGCCCGTTCGCCGTGCTCCTGCTGGCGCAGGAGCGCCTGCTTCGCCAGATCATCGCGCGTCTCGCGGACGGCCAGCATGGCACGCTGTTCCCACTCCCGCGACTGCTTGCCCTCCTCCTCGACCTGCTGCCGCAGCTTGCGCTCGTCGGCAATGGCCGTGGCCACCTCGCGCTTCGCGCGGGCAAGCTGCTCGCGCATGTCGAGAATCACCTGGTTGAGCATCTTCTCCGGGTTTTCAGCCCGGGCGATCAGGTCGTTGATATTCGAGCGCAGAAGCGTCGAGAGTTTCTGAAAGATCCCCATGTCTCAGCCCTCCCGGCCAGCGGACGCGAGCTCCTGAATCCGCCCGATGTGCGAGGACGCCGCGAGCTGCATGCTTTCGACCGAGGCGCGCAGCTCCTCGAAGTCCAGCGTCTCGAGCTCGAGCGTGTCGCTCAGGACCACTTCGCCGTTCTCGATTCCGTACGCCCCGTGCACCACATCCGTGGCATTCAGCTCCAGTAGCGTACGAAAGAACGGCAGCAGCTGGGACTCGTCCTCCGGAACGTTCATGACCTTCATACGGATAAGCAGAACGGGCGGAGAGTGATGGACGACGACGGCGCCGCCGTGAGTGCTGCGCACGACGAACATCCCTTCGTCCACCTCATCGTAGTCCGCGCTCATACGAATGAGGAAGCTCTCGAGATCGTCTTTTGTGACCATCTTCGACTCCAATCCAGGTCGTGCAGGCCCCGCCTCCCCCTGCCCCACGCTTCCACCCCTACGGCACCCGACTGGCCGTGGTTTCGGCCCCTTCCTCGGCCCAGGCTCCGCCGCGCGCGCTGCTCCCTTCAAGTCTTACAACCTAACATCCTGTCCGCCGTCGTCCCACCCCGCCCCAAGCGGGTTCGCAGGTTGGCGGGTTAGCACCCGCTAACCCGCTCTCCTACGCCACATCCGCGAGTCCCAGAGCCTGGCTCAGGAATCGCCCGGTGTGGGAAAGGGCCTGGGCCGCCACCTGTTCCGGTGCACCCTCTGCTACGATACGACCGCCACCCGTTCCGCCTTCAGGTCCGAGGTCGATGATCCAGTCCGCCGTCTTGATCACGTGCAGGTTGTGCTCGATGATAACCACAGTGTTGCCGCGGTCCACGAGGCGGTGGAGCACGTCCAGAAGCATGCGCACATCCTCGAAGTGGAGGCCCGTGGTGGGCTCATCGAGGATATAGATGGTCTTGCCCGTGGCGCGACGCGCCAGCTCGGTGGCCAGCTTCACGCGCTGCGCCTCACCGCCCGACAGCGTCGTCGCCGACTGTCCCAGGTGGATGTACCCCAATCCCACGTCGGAGAGCGTCTCGAGCCGCGAGCGGATGCGGGGCACCGCGGCGAACAGCTCCAGCGCTTCATCCACGGTCATCTCCAGGACATTGGCGATGTTCTGCCCCTTGTAATAGACCTCCAGGGTCTCCCGATTGTAGCGCCGGCCGCGGCAGACGTCGCAGGGCACGTAGACGTCAGGCAGAAAGTGCATCTCAATCTTGACGAGACCATCGCCGGCGCATGCCTCGCAGCGACCGCCCTTCACATTGAAGGAGAACCGGCCCGCCCCGTACCCTCGCATCTTGGATTCGGGCAGGCTGGCGAACAGTTCGCGGATGGGCGTGAAGAGGCCCGTGTAGGTCGCAGGGTTCGAGCGCGGCGTCCGGCCGATGGGCGACTGGTCCACCTCGACCACCTTGTCGATCCGCTCGAGGCCCTCGATCCGATCGTGCGCCCCAGACACCAGGCGGGCATGGTGGAGGTGCCGGGCCAGCGTGCGATACAGAATCTCGTTCACGAGCGTCGACTTGCCCGAGCCGCTCACGCCCGTGACGCAGATGAAACAGCCGAGCGGGAACATCACGTCCAGATCACGCAGGTTGTACTGCCGGGCTCCGCGCACGTAGAGCGCACGGTCCGGGTCCGCCGGCCGCCGCCGCCGCGGCACGGCAATGCTCCTCGCCCCGCGCAGGTACGCACCCGTGATGGAATCCGGCGCGCTCATGATCGCAGCTATGTCGCCGCTGGCGACGAGGTTGCCGCCATGCCGCCCCGCACCCGGACCCAGGTCGACCAGAAAGTCCGCAGCGCGAATCGTGTCTTCGTCGTGCTCGACCACGATGACCGTGTTGCCGAGGTCGCGCAGTGCGCGCAGCGTGTTGAGCAGTCGTTCGTTGTCCCGGTGGTGCAACCCGATGGACGGCTCGTCCAGGATGTAGAGCACACCGACCAGCCGGCTGCCGATCTGCGTGGCCAGCCGGATGCGCTGCGCCTCGCCGCCCGAAAGCGTCTCGGCCGACCGGCCCAGCGTGAGATAATCGAGCCCGACATCGACGAGGAAGCGAAGGCGCTCGCTGACTTCCTTGAGAATCGGGCCGGCCACCGCCGCCGCGAGCGGCGGCTCGTCTGCGGGGCCGCCGTCAGAAGCGGGACCGCGGGTGCCGGACACGGGCAGCGCCTGGAAGAAGGCCAGCGCGTCCACGACCGCCAGATTGACGACCTCGCCGATGGAACGGCCGCCCACCGTGACCGACAGTGAGTCCGCGCGCAGACGCGTGCCGCCGCAAGCCGTGCACGGGAGCGTGGACATGAACTTTTCCAGCTCGTCGCGCACCGCGTCAGAAGGCGTTTCCCGGTAGCGGCGCTCGACGTTCGCCAACACACCCTCCCAAGCGTCCTCGTAGTAACTCCTGGCCTTACCGGCCCGGTACGGGAAGCGAATTTTCTTGCCGCCGGAGCCGTGGAGGATGGCGTGGTGGACATCGGCGGGCAGCATTCCCCACGGCGTGTTCGGATCGAACTCGTAGGCCGCCGCCAAGCCGGGGATCACGGAATGACGGAGCTGGCCCGTGGGCTCGCCCCAGGGCAGGATCACGCCCTCGAGGATCGAGATGATAGGATCGGCGATCACCAGGTCCGCGTTCACTTCCTTGCGCGTACCCAGCCCGCCACACTCGGGACACGCCCCGTAAGGCGAGTTGAACGAGAACTGGCGCGGCTCGAGCTCGGCCAGGCCCGTGCCACAACGCGCGCACGCGTAGCGCTCGCTGTAAAGGTGGGCCTCGACGCCCTTATCGCGGTGACGCAGCACCTCGACTATGCCTTCCGCGGCCTTGAGCGCGGTTTCCA
Source organism: Gemmatimonadota bacterium (assembly GCA_016209995.1). Taxonomy (GTDB): domain Bacteria; phylum Gemmatimonadota; class Gemmatimonadetes; order Longimicrobiales; family Gaopeijiaceae; genus JACQVC01. Next base: position 909 of record JACQVC010000415.1, on the reverse strand, counting down.
CCGAGTCGGCCAGTCGCGTTCGATCCTCCTCGCGGATGACCAGCCGGTCCACGACGAGCGAGATGTCGTGATTCTCGTAACGGTTGAGGGCCGGCGGATCGGACAGGTCGTACGTCTCGCCGTCGACCTGCACGCGGACGAAGCCATCCTTGCGAGCCTTGGCGAACAGATCGCGAAACTCGCCCTTGCGTCCGCGCACCAGGGGAGCCAGCACCTCGATCCGATTGCCATCTCCCCAGCGCAGGAGCTGCTCGACGATCTGCGACGCGGACTGCCTCAGGACTCGGGCCCCGCAGTTGGGGCAGTGGGGCACGCCCACGCGCGCCCACAAGAGACGCAGATAGTCGTAGATCTCGGTGACGGTACCGACGGTCGAGCGAGGGTTGTGCCCCGCCGATTTCTGCTCGATAGAGATCGCCGGTGAGAGACCTTCGATCGCGTCGACGTCGGGCTTCTCCATGAGCCCGAGGAACTGGCGCGCGTAGGCCGACAGCGATTCGACGTAGCGCCGCTGGCCTTCGGCGTAAATCGTGTCGAAGGCGAGAGATGACTTACCCGAGCCCGAGAGGCCGGTGATGACCACCAGCTTCCCGCGCGGGAGCTCGACATCGATGTTCTGGAGGTTGTGCTCCCTCGCCCCGCGGACGATGAGCTTGTCGCGAGCCATAGACCCTCATCTTAGGGCTCATGACCGATCGATTCAACCGGCGGTACCAGTCGCTGCCGGTCGCCTGGTCCCAGTCATCCATGCTCCACATGATCCGGCCCCGGGCCCGCGACGCGCCGTACTCCTTCAGCAGCCTGCTGACCAAGGTAGAACCGGAACGGAGACCTGCTGGCCGCCCACGGTCTGGCCCGGGAGCTAGTCGCCGAGGGCCTCGAACTCGAGCGGGGCGAGCGGAGCCGATG
>JACQVC010000394.1 GCA_016209995.1 Gemmatimonadota bacterium | reverse complement strand
TCGAGCAGCGAGTCGGGATGCACCCACGCCTCGAGCATCCCATCCCAGAGTGTGAGCCAGGCGGTGCCACGCGCGACCGGATCGTTCACCGACGTCAGGCTCGCCAACAGGTACGTGCGGCTGTGCGGATCGAGCTCGAAGAGCCCGTAGCCCAGACCGCGCGTGTCCGCCAGCACGAAGTCCGGAGCCGGCAGTCCAGCAGCCTCGGAAACCTCGACGCGCGCAGCGTTCATCTCGAGCGGAACCACGCGCGCGGTGTCGCCATAAGCCAGCAGGACGTTGAGCCGTTGCACCCACACGCGACCTCGCCCGTGCGGATCGGCCTGCGTGAACGCGAGCGATTGGATGCGTCCATCCTGGCCGACGCTGAGATGGGTGGTGATGGTTGGACGGCCGCCCTCCTCGACCCAGATCCGGCTCCATGACGCCAGATCTACAGCGCTCAAGCGGCCGAGCACCTCGATGAGGTCGGGCCAGCTCGCGTTGCCGAAGCGGTGGCTCTGTAGATACTCGCGCAGCCCCTGGCGCATCGTGTCCTCGCCAATCAGCGCCTCGAGCTGCCGCACCACGATCGGCGCCTTCTGATAGATGATCGCGCCGTAGAGCGTGCCCGCCTCGTTTAGGTTGTCCAGCTCCTGGCGGATGGCGTGCGTTCCGGCCGTGCGGTCGATCTCGTACGCGGCTGGATGGTGCGCGATCAGGAAGCGCAGGTCGTGATTGATGTCCGGAAAGGCGGGTTGCACGATCTTCGCGGCCATGAAGTTCGCGAAGACCTCCTTCATCCACACGTCGTTGAACCATTCCATGGTCACGAGATCGCCGAACCACATGTGCGCCGTCTCATGGGCAATCACGCTCGCGCGACCCAGCTTCTGGTTCTGCGTCGCGGTCGGATCCAGCAAGAGACCGTTCGCGCGATAGAGCACACCGCCCGGGTGCTCCATCCCGCCGTACTGGAAGGCGGGCACGGCCACGAAGTCGAACTTGTCGAACGGGTAGGCGATCCCCGTGTAGTCCTCGAGAAAGGCGATGGCCAGACGGTGGAGGTCGAAGATGGTGTCGCGGTTCAACGCGACCTTCGCGCTGTCGGTCTCGCGGTGATACATGCCGAACGTGCGGCCGTTGCGCTCGGCCTGCTCCAGCTGCCACTGTCCGGCCGCGAAGGCGAACAGGTAGGTCGGCAGCGGCGCGGTCTCGGCGAAGCGATACACGGAGCGCGCACCCGTGCTGTCCACCGCCTCGACCGCTGAATTCGCGACCGCGCGCCACCCGCTCGGAATCTCGAGTGTCAGCCGGTAGCGCGCCTTGATGTCCGGCTGATCGAAGCACGGAAACGCGAAGCGCGCGCGGTCGGGAACGAACAGCGTGTACAGGAACTCGCGGCTGCGGTTGAGCGAGAGATCGCCGGCGAGGAATTCGATCTCCACGGTGTGGCGGCCCGGCGCGGGCGTGCCTCGCCCGATCTCGATGTGCTGGTCGGCGACCACGTAGGGGAGCGAGTCGCCGTCCATGCGCACGGACAGCACGCTGCCCTCCGGCGCCGCGAAGTCGAGGACCAACGGTCCCGCGCCCTCACCGACCTCGAAGGTCACAACCTCGCGGCCTCGCACGCGCTCGCTCAGCGAGTCCGGCACGCTGAACGTCACGTCGTAGCGCACGTCGGTCAGCGTCGCCGTCCGGCGTTCCGCGAGCGACAGCGGCACGCCCGGCGCGACAGCGGCCCGCCCGCGCTCGCCACACGCCCCTGCGGCCACGGCAGTCAGTCCAACCGCCAACACCGCGCTCGCGCACTTCACGAGTGATCGCATCGGGATCCGCCTCCCATCTATCGGTGTTAGATTTGATCCTATGCGAGCGAAAGTCCCTGCGAAACGGCCCGTGGGCGGGATCGAGGCACCGGCCGCACCTGCTGCGCCCGTCGCTGCGGTCCCCACGGCCCCTGACGCCCCTGCCGCGGCCCCCGCCGCTGAGCCGGCTGGCCGGTCGATTGCGAAGCGCTTCGAGAACCGGGTCGGCATGACCGTGCCGGGCCGCCACAACGCGAAGCTGCGGCGGCTCATGGAGGTCGTGAACGCCGACGACGACCTGTACGCCCTGTGGATCGCGCAGAACGTGACCGCCATGGAGCGGCTGGGCATGACGGATCACGGGCCCGTGCACATGAAGATCGTGATGAACATCGCGGTTCGCATGCTGCGGCTCCTGGTTGACCGAGGCGTCGAGCCCTCGGTCGCGAAGCATTATGGTCTCGGACCGGAGGACGCCGAGGTCGTGGTCGCGCTCGCGGCCATGCTCCACGACCTGGGCATGTCGATCCAGCGGCCTGACCACGAGCAGTTCTCCCTGTTCCTGGCCGACCAGAAGCTCAAGGATCTGCTCCCCCAAGTCTATCCTGATGCCCGCACGGCTGCGATCATCCGCTCCGAGGTGCTGCACGCGATCATCGCCCACCGCTCGGGCGGCAAACCGCTCACGGTCGAAGCCGGTGTGGTGCGGATCGCCGACGCGCTGGACATGGCGAAGGGACGCTCGAGGATACCGTACGAGTTGGGCACGACGAGCATCCACTCGCTTTCGGCCACGGCCATCGAGGCCGTGCACATCGAGGCAGGCGAGGAAAAGCCGGTGCGGCTGTCCATCGCCATATCGAACTCGATCGGCATCTTCCAGCTCGACCAGCTCTTCCGCGAGAAGCTGGCTGGCAGCGGGCTCGAGCCGTACGTCGAGCTGGAGGCGAAGGTGTCCGGCGAGCTCGAGAAGCGCATCATGGACGAGTCGTTCCGGCTGTAGTCTTGAGCCGAGCTCAATGGATGGGGAACAGCGCCTCGCGCGGACCGGGGTCCCCACCCAACCAAACGTTGCGTGAGGTAGTCGAGACGCGGAGTTCGCGGAGAGACTCTCTCTGATTCTTGTGTTTGGCTTTCTCCGCGGCTCTCTCCGTTCCCTCCGCGAGTCCGCGTGAACCGGTTTTTCGCTTCTCTAACACGCCGTCCGGCGCTATCCTAAGCAGACATGGATACCGCCTCGCTCTCGCTCACCGTCGCGTTCGCCGCGGGACTCGTCTCGTTCCTGTCGCCGTGCGTGCTGCCGCTGGTGCCGAGCTACCTCTCGCTCGTCACCGGGCTCACGCTCGACGAGCTGTCGGCGCAGGACGGCGGCGCGGCGCGGCGGCGGGCAGTCCTGCACTCCGGGCTGTTCACCCTGGGCTTCGGCGCCGTGTTCATGACCATGGGCCTCGCCGCCACGGGGTTCGGGCAGGCCTTCGGCCGGGCGTTGCCCCTGCTCGCGCGCATCGGCGGCGTGGTCATCGTCGTGCTGGGTCTGCATCTCCTGGGCGTCGTGACGGCGCCGGTACTGAACCGCGAGCGACGCGCGAACGTGCGCGCGCGACCGGCCAGCGCGGCGGGCTCAGTGATCGCCGGCCTCGCGTTCGGCGCGGGCTGGACCCCGTGCATCGGTCCGATCCTCGCTTCGATCCTGCTCTACTCGACGTTTCAGAGCACGCTGAGTCGGGGGATGCTCCTTCTCGGTGCCTACACACTCGGCCTCGCAGTCCCCTTCATCGTCGCGGCCGTCGGGTTCAACTGGTTCCTCTCGGGCATGTCGCGTGCCCGGCGCTGGGCCATGCCGCTCGAGCGGGGCGCAGGCGCGATCCTGGTCATCGTCGGACTGCTCATGGTCGCGGATCGCATGCCCGCGGTCGGCGCGCTGGCGGGCGATCGTGTGGCCGCCGCGGAAGGCGCGGAGGGTGCGGCCGCAGAGGGCCAAAGCTCATCGGGCGCGGGCGGACTCTTCCCGTCGGATCTGGCCACATCGGATCATCCGGACGCCGCGATCTCGCTGCGCATGGGCGTCGACCTGCGCGAGATCGGCTACGCGATCGGCGAGGCGGACGCCCCCGTCACCGTGGTCGAGTTCAGCGACTTCGGCTGCCCGTACTGCCGCATGTTCGCCATGCAGACTTTCCCGTCGCTGTACAACGAGTTCGTGCGCGCCGGAACGGTACGCTGGAAGTACGTGCCGTTCGTGCTCGGCATCTTCCCGCACGGCGAGGAGGCGGCGTACGCGTCGGAGTGCGCCGGCGAGCAGGAACGCTTCGCCCTCATGCACGATCAGCTCTACGAGCATCAGAGCGAGTGGAAGGGCGCGGACGTCGTGGCGCCGCTCTTCGAGGGCTACGCGGAAGCCGCGGGCCTCGACGTGCGCCGGTTCACCAGCTGCGTCCAGCAAGGCCGCCGCAACGCCCGTACCTTGGCGGCGAACCGGGCGGCGCAACAGCTCGGCATCCGCGGGACGCCGACCTTCTTCATCGAAGGCCAGATGGTCCAGGGCGCCATCCCGCTCGAACCGTTCCGCGAGTTCCTGGCCGGGCTCGTGCAGCAGAGAACGACCGCGCGATGACCCTGGCCCACTGCCGCCGCTGCGGGTCCTGGCGACTGTGCATCTGGGGTCCTCGCGGCGACTGCCGTTGACGCGTCGCCCGTCAGCCGTCTCATCACTCCTGGCGCTCGGACTCACCGCCACGCTCGCAGCCTGTGCGGGCAAGGGCCAGATGGGACGGGGCTCCTCGGCCCGACCGGCCCAATCGATTCAAGGATGGCCGGCCACCTTCATCCCTTCGCCGGCTCCTTTGATTCAAACGTTCGTTTTAGGATTCCGCGATTATGCCCACCGCGCACGTCCGCAGATCTCCTGCTCGCCGCTCGGTCGCGCCGTCCCGCTGCCACGCGAGCTGCGGGAAACCAGCGGCCTGGCCGTCAGCCGTGCCCACCCCGGCGTGCTGTGGACGCACAACGACTCGGGTAACAGTCCGCACCTGTACGCCGTAGACGAAAACGGCGCGCTGCTCGGGAGCGTTCGTGTAACCGGCGCGACGAACGTGGATTGGGAGGATCTGGCGCTCGGTCCCTGCCCCTCCGGTGATTGCCTCTACATCGGCGACATCGGTGACAACGGGGAGACGCGCGAGGACATCGCGATCTATCGCGTGCCCGAGCCTGCGCCGGACGCACCGAGCACGGCGCCGGCCGAGCGCTTTCCGATCCGTTACCCGGATCGCACCCGCGACGCGGAAGCCCTACTGGTCACACACGCCGGCGAGCTGTACGTCATTACGAAGGGACGCACGGGTCCCGTCACGCTCTACCGCTACCCGCCGCCACTGCGGCCAGACGTCGTCGAGCTGGAGCCGGTTCAGCAGCTCGGTGACCGACCGCCGCCACTGCCGGAGTGGGTCACCGGCGCGGACGTGACGCCGGATGGTCGCTGGTTCCTCGTGCGCTCGTACGTGGCGCTGCGGTTCTATCGCTTTCATGATGGACGTCTCGCGCTCGACAAGGACGTTCCGACCATCAACCTGCGCTCGCTCGAGGAGTCGCTGGGCGAGGCGGTTGGGGCGGGTGAGGACGGGCTGGTGGTGCTGAGTGGCGAGGCCGGATTCTCGTTCGGACCGTCATCCCTCGTGCGGCTGCGCTGCCCGTGGTAGGGACTTACCCATCGCCCAGCGCTCTTGCGAGCCACCGCCGCATCCTCTGCGTGTGTGAGCCCTCCCAGTAGATCCGCTCGCAGGACGGACAGCGTGCGAACATGCGTTGCGCCTGGCTGACCCGGGGCGGCACGAGGGCGTGCGCGTCCGCGGCCGGCATCTCCTCCAGCTCGACGTTGCACAGCACGCAGCGCCGGAACAGCCGTCCTCGCCAGGCCAGACTGAAGTGGTGCACGACCTGGGTCAGCTGCTCGAGCGGCGCATCCGACTCGACGATCAGGTAGTCGCGGATCGACCACTGGGTGGGTAGTCCACGGTCGCGCGTGAGAACGGTGCGCTCCTCCTCCAGCGCGCGGCGTACCAGGTCGCCGTCGTCGATGTCCGAGGCGTACTCGGTATCGTAACCGATGGTCCGCAGCCAGCGCGCCCAGCGGCCCAGCATCGCGTCCGCG
>JACQVC010000407.1 GCA_016209995.1 Gemmatimonadota bacterium | reverse complement strand
GAGCGGCGCATCGTCGCACGCGCGGATCTGGTCGTGACCGTGACGGAAGACTGGCGGCGCGAGCTGATGGATCAATTTCCGGATCAGCCGGCGAAGAAGTTCCGTGTGCTGCCGAACGGGTACGAGCCGGGCGAGTTCGTGTTCGCCGCGGTGCAACCCGATCCGGATCGCTTCCGACTGGTCTACGTGGGAACGATGTACACGGAGAGTCAGGATCCCTCGCCTCTTTTCCAGGCGCTGGCCAGGGTCACGGAGCAGGGGATCATCGATCGGGCGCGGCTCGGACTCGAGATCGTGGGTCGCCCGGACGCTCAGGCGCGAGCCCTGGCCCAGTCGCACGGCGTGGAGGATCTAGTGAACTTCACCGGATTCGTGAGCCACGAAGAGGCGATCGCCCGGCAGTTATCCGCCGATCTCCTCGTCGTGATCCTGGATCCCGCCAACGATCGCCTGCGAGGGTGCATTCCGGGCAAGGTCTTCGAGTATCTGGCGGCGAGCCGACCGATCCTGGGCATCGTTCCACCGGGCGGCGAAACGGCCGCCCTGCTGCGTGCGGCCGGAAATGGCCGCGTGGTGGATGGGAGTGTCGAGGCGATTCAGCAGGCGATCGCGACCGCGATCGCGGAGCGGCGGGACGGCCGCGCGGCTGCGGCCCCGAGGAGAGAGGTGGCGGAGCGCTTTCGCTACGACCGGCTGGCAGGTGAGCTGGCGGTGTGGCTGAATGAGGTCAGCGGGTTGGAGCGGAGCCGGCCGTGGCGATAGCTCGCTGGCAGGCGGGCGAGGCCGGGACGTGCGTCACGTTGTTCCTGGTGCTCGGAGCCGCGTGGGCGGTGGTGATCCCTGCGGCAGAGCCTCCTGACGAAGCCTTTCATCTCATGTACGCGGCGCACGTCGCCCGCGAGGGCCGTCTGCCGGTGATGCGGCCGCCCGAGATCGTCGAGGTACCGGTCGAGGGGAACCAACCTCCTTTGTACTATCTGGCCGGCGCGGTCGTGCTGCGCGCGGCCGGACGGGGCGATCAAACCGCTGCGGTGCCGCCAGGCAACCCACGCTCGAACAAGAAAGGCGGGACGGAGGTCACGGTATACGACCACCGGGACGGGAGCTACGCGTGGGGAGAGCTGGAGCGGTCCGTGCGGACTCTACGAATGGCGTTCCTGCCGCTCGGGGCGCTGGCCGTGCTGCTTACGTACGTCGCGGCGGTGCGCACGTACCCCGGAAGCCGCAGCGTTCCGGTTCTGGCCGCGGGGTTTGCGGCCACGGTGCCTCAGTTCACCTTCGTCATGAGTTCGGTGACCAATGACGTGCTGGCGAACGCAGTGGCCGCGGCGGTCCTCGTGATCGCTTTGACCATGGTGACGCGAGGGCACGCATCGCGTCGCGACGTGGTGTGGCTCGGTGCGCTCATCGGTCTGGGGCTCGCCACCAAGATGACGCTGCTGTTCCTGGTCACGACGGCCGCTGCCGTCTGGATGACCGCGGGGCCCGTGCGACGACGCGCGGCGGATACGCTCATCGTTCTCATGGTCGCGGCGATCGTCGCGTCACCCGTGCTGATCCGTTATCAACTCGAGTACGGGGAACCGTTCGGGCTCGAGCTGAACCGGTTGATGTTCCCGCAACGACTTCACGATCCTGGAGTCGCATACTGGGCCGGAACGTTCTTGCCGGCCCTGTTCTATTCGTTCTGGGGTGTGTTCGGTCACATGAACCTGCATCTCGGCAAGCTTTATGGGCTCTTCGGCGGCTTCACGCTCGCGGCCGCCCTCGGTCTAGCCCTGCGGGTGAGGCGCGGTGACGTGAGCACCAGTCAGCGCCGTGCGGCAATCGTCATCTTCATTGCGCTGATCGTTCTCCTGGCCAGCATCGTTCAGTACAACCTCAACTTTCCGCAGCCGCAGGGTCGCTACCTCTTTCCGGCGATGCTCGTGCTCGCGCTTCTCTTCGCGAGCGGCGCTTCCGCCCTGCTGGGCGAACGCTATCGGCTGGCGTGGGCCGGGGTCGGGCTCCTGGCGATCACGAACGCAGCCGTGCTGCTGGGGATCGTCATGCCGGCGTACGCCCGGTAGTGAGCGCAATGCGTATACTCTTTGTGTCCTACGATGGACTGCTCGAGCCGCTGGGCCGCTCGCAGGTCATCCCTTACTTTCGCGCGCTGGCCCGTCGCGGGCACGTCGTCGAGCTGCTCACATTCGAGAAGCCGCAGGATTTGCGTCGCGGTGGCGCTCCCGAGCTGCGGCGCGAGCTGGCCGCAGATGGTATCGCCTGGATGCAGTACCGCTACCACAAGAGTCCGAGCGTGCCGGCTACGGCCTGGGATTTGGCCGTTGGCTGCGTAAGCACGTGCTTGCGTGCGCGCGCTGGCAGGTTCGACTTCGTGCATGGCCGGAGCTACGTGGGCGGCCTCATGGCCCTGGCCGCGAAGCGCATGACCGGCACGCCGTTCGTGTTCGAGATGCGGGGTTTCTGGGTGGACGAACGCGTGGACGGCGGCCTGTGGAGCCCGCGGAGCTGGCTGGTTCGGACGGCGGCACGTGCCGAACGCGCGCTCTTCCGGGGAGCGGATGCGGTCCTGGTGTCGAGCCGCGCGGGGATCCGTCGTATCCAGGCGACTCCGGAACGTTTCCCGGTCCAGGGCGAGCTCGTACTGGCCCGCACGGCCGTGGACCTCGTAGCCTTCGCGCCCAGAGCCCGCGATGCCGGCAGTAGCCGTGATGCCAGCTCGGAATGGCTGGCGCGAAAGGCGGGACTGGCCGGCCGGTTCGTGCTCGTCTACAGCGGCTCGCTGGGAACCTGGTACCTGCTCGACCCCATGATCCGCTTCTTCAAGGCGCTACGCACGCTGAGAAGGGATGCTCGCTTGCTCGTGCTCACGCGGGGTCCGGAAGGCCCCATCCACGCTGCGGCGAACACCCGCGGTGTGGCCCCGCACGACGTGGTGGTGCGGGCCGTGAAGCACGAGGAGATTCCCCGCTGGCTCTCTCTGGCCGATGCGGGCATCGTTTTCGTCGCGCCGCTGCCCTCGAAGGCGGCCTCGAGCGCGATCAAGCTGAGTGAGTTTCTGGCGATGGGCCTGCCGGTCGTCCTGAACGCGGGCGTCGGTGACACGGGCGAGCTGGTGGCGGAAGCCGGGGCGGGGGTTGTGCTGGCCGATCTCGATGATGCGTCTCTGCTCGAAGGAGCCCGTCGGTTGCTGGAGTCCGACCTACCCACGATGGGTCGGACGGCGCGCCGGTTGGCGGAGCAGGTGTTCGCGCTGGAAGCCGCCGTGGACGCCTATGAGCGGACGTACGAGCGGCTGGCGGAACGGCGGAACCGCTCCTCGAGACACCCGTGACCCGCGTCCTTGCCCTCGTCCCTCACTCGCCGGCGGTGGCGAGCGTCCGCTTCCGCGTCGCTCAGTACGTCGAGCCGCTGGCTCACCGGGGGATCGCCCTGGAGCTGACCAGCTTCTTCACCCAAGAGGAATCGGCGAGCGTATGGAGCAGCCGGGTCGTAGCGGCTACGGCGGCGACACTACGCGGCTACCGCCGCAGGTCGCGCGACCTGGGCCGCTTGCAGGACTACGATGCCGCGATCGTGCACCGGGAGATCGCACCGTATGTGAACGGCGTACTGGTTCGCAGGCTGACGGCCGGCGGTGTGCCGTATCTGTACGATTTCGATGACGCGATCTACCTGCCGGCGATCGGGGGTCGTCGAGTAACGCGGGTGCTCCGTAATGCCAGAGAGGAAACGATCGCGCTGTGCCACAAAGCGGCCAGCGTGCTGGCTGGCAATCGATTCCTGGCACGGTTCTGCGAATCCCACGGGGCTGCCGCGGTTGTCCTGCCGACGGTTGTGGAAACCGCGGTCTTCCAACCGGCGCCGTCGCCACCGTCACGTCCTGCGATCGTCTGGGTGGGCAGCCATTCGACCGAGCGGTACATCGACGCGATCACCGAGCCGCTGCGACGGGTGTGCGCGTTGACCCGTGCTCGCGTGAAGGTCGTCAGCCAGAGCGCTCGCTCGCGAATGGGCGCGCTCGACGTGGAAGGCGCCGTGTGGCGCCTCGAGGATGACGCGCGCTACTTCCGCGAGGCGACAGTCGGCATCTATCCGTTGCCAGACGATGAATGGAGCCGCGGCAAGTGCGGCCTGAAAGCGCTCCTGTTCCTGGCTTCGGGTGTGCCGGTGGTGGCGTCACCCGTGGGGGTCCTGCAAGATATGGTGATCCCCGGCGAGACGGGGTTCCTCGCCTGCACGCCCGAAGAATGGGAGCAGCATGTGAGCACGCTCCTCACGAATGAGAGGCTGCGGCGCGAGATGGGTGCGCGCGGTCGCGCGCTCGTCGAGGAGCGTTACTCGCTGGAGGTTGGGGCAGAGATTCTGGCGAGGGAGATCGAGCGGGTCAAGCGTCAGCGAGTCACTCCCCGCCGTCCACGCGCAAACGGGATGGCCTGACGTGTGTGGCATCACCGGAATCGTGACATTTCGCGACGAACCGGCGTCGGAGCTTGCGGCCCTTACGATGGCGGAAACGCTCCGTCATCGCGGGCCGGACCGCCGCTCGACGTATCTCGCCCCATCGTGCCGCTGCGCGCTGGGGCACTCGCGTCTGAGCATTATCGATCTGGCCACGGGCGACCAGCCGATGGCGAACGAAGACGGCACGGTGCAGGTGGTCTTCAACGGGGAGATCTACAACTTTCCCGAGGTGCGCAAAGAGCTGGAGGCGGCCGGCCACCGCTTCCGCACGCGGAGCGACACGGAGGCCATTGTGCACGGCTACGAGCAGTGGGGCGACCGCGTGGCCGAGCACCTGGACGGGATGTTCGCGTTCGCGGTCTGGGACGAACGGCGGCGCCGCCTCCTGCTGGCACGCGACCGTCCCGGAAAGAAGCCACTATTTCTGTACCGGGACGGTCGCCGGCTTCTCTTCGCATCCGAGATCAAGGCGCTGCTGGCTGATGCGGCGCTGGACGATGCGCTCGATCCGCAGGCCGTGCCCCTGTACCTGGTGTACGGCTACGTGCCGACGCCTCGCACGTTCTATAAGACCATTCGGGCGCTGCCGCCGGCCAGCTGTCTGGCCGTCGAGGCGGACGGGTCAGTCCGCGAGTGGAGCTACTGGGACCTGGATTTCACGCCGCGACGGCTGTCGATCCCGGAGGCGGAGGATCGGCTCCGGTCGCTGGTCCGTGAGGCTGTCTCGCGGCGGCTCGTCGCCGATGTGCCTCTGGGTGCGTTCCTGTCAGGTGGAATCGACTCGACGATCGTCGTAGGGCTCATGAGCGAGCTGGCGGACGAGCGCGTGCGGACGTTCAGCATCGGCTACGCCGATGATCCGCACTACGACGAGACCTCCTACGCTCGACTCGCGGCCGGCCGCTTCGGCGCCCAGCACACCGAGTTCATCGTGGGAGCGCAGTCGATCGACCTGATTGATCGTCTCGTAAATGCATATGACGAGCCATTCGGTGACTCGTCCGCGATCCCCACGTATCTCGTCTCGCAGCTCACGCGCCAGCATGTCACGGTGGCACTGAACGGCGACGGCGGTGACGAGATGTTCGGCGGTTACCTCAGGTTCTACGGTGCCATCATCGCCGAGCGCATGCCGCGCGCGCTCGCGCGCCTGGGCGATGCGCTGGGCCGGCGGCTCCCGCACAACCCGAACTACCGCAGCGCGTCCCGGCGGTTCAGCCGATTCTTCCGCGCGGCGGCGCTGCCGATGGACGAACGGATGCTCCGCTGGATCGGGTTCTTCGCGGACCAGGTCGACACGCTGCTGCGACCGGAGGTGCGGGCGGGGTGCGCGACGACGGATTGGAGCGCCAGCTTCCGCGAGCCGCTCGGTCGAGTGGCGCACCTGTCGCCTCTGGCGAGGACGCTCTACTTGAACTTCTGGACGTATCTGCTCGATGATCTCCTCGTGAAGGCCGATCGCTGCAGCATGGCGCACGGCCTCGAGATGCGCTCGCCGCTGCTCGACACCAAGG
>JACQVC010000406.1 GCA_016209995.1 Gemmatimonadota bacterium | reverse complement strand
CCGGGACGAATCCCGCGCCCACGCCCTGGTTCGAGGCCGTGAACGTCCGGCCGCCGTCCTCGCTCAGTTAGTGGCCACCCGTCGAGTTCCCGAGGTGCACGCGCTTCCCAGCGCGCACGATCGTGTGCAGGCAGAGTCCGCCGTTGCCGGGCTGCCACTTGCGGGCGTGCTCGTGATTGCTGATCCCCGGCACCATCTCCCACGAATCGCCGCCGTCGCCGCTGCGGAAGAGCGACGCCGGCTCGACCCCGCACCAGAGGTCCTACGCATCGTCCCCGGGTTCGAGGGACCAGATGTTAATGAGCGCGCGCCCGTCGTCCTTGCGGAAGGCCGGAGCGGATTTCGTCTCTTTGAACGATTTCCCGCGATCCGTGGAGACGAGAATCTTCATCCCGAAGAAGGCGTTGCAGCTCGAGGCGTAGAGCCGCGCGGAGCGGCGCATGTCCATCAGCGTCGAGTAGACGGCCACTCCGGGACCGAAGGGGCCACGCAGCGCGAAGCTGCGCCTGGGCTTGGCCGACTCGGCCACGAACAGCCCCTTCTTCGTCCCGATCATGAGCAGCACGCGTTCTGGCATTTCAGCCTCCTGACACCGCGGGGAGAATGGTGATCACGTCGCCCGGCGCGAGCGGCGTGTCGAGTCCGTCCAGGTCGCGCAGGTGCGCCGTGCCTACGAAGACGCCTAGGTGCCGGCGCACGGCGCCGGTTTCGTCGCAGACGCTACGATACAACCCGGGATGCGTCCGCTCGAGCTGCTCGAGGGCGGCGCGCACCGTCGGCGCCGAGAGCGAAAGTTGGGCGGCGCCGCCGGCCTCGGCGCGCAGCGGCGTGGGGACGTCGATCGTGACCATCATCGCTCGCCCAGTCTGCGCTTGGCCGCGCCCGCCGTCAACCCGGGGAACGCATTGAGTGAGGCAAGCTACAGCCGTGCGTTCGCTCTATCAGCGCATGACATGGATTCCTGCTGGCTATAGGGTTATTCCTCCAGTACTCGAGCTGGCCGGAGTCGCGCGGGGAGGCGGAACGCCGCCTCGCCTCCGGAGTTAAAGGCAGAAGTCAGTTTACGTCATTGGTCCGCGGCAATTGAGGAAACGCCACGCGTGCGCGAAGCGCTCGTCCGTCTCTACACCTCGCGGTTTGGCCAACCGCCCCGCTCGATTCTCGACCTCGCGGGCGATGGCTCGCACCGCAGCTACTACCGTATGGTCGGCGACGACCGAGCCACGGTGGTCGGTGGCATGGGCCCCGATCGCGAGGAGAACCGCGCCTTTTTCGGCTTCACGCGCGCGTTTCGTTCCATCGATCTACCGGTTCCGGAGCTGCTCGACGTGGATGAGCCGGCCGGCGTGTGGCTCGAGCAGGATCTGGGCGATGCGACTCTGTTCGCCGCGCTCGTGGCGGCGAGGGAACGCGAGGGCGGCCCGTTCCCGACTGCAATGCTGCGTGTGTACGAGCAGGTGGTCGAGCTGCTGCCGCGCTTCCAGATCGAGGGCGGACGCGTCATCGATTACGCGATCGCTTATCCGCGCTCCGCGTTCGACCGGCAGTCGATCCTCTGGGACCTGAACTACTTCAAGTACCACTTCCTCAAGCTGGCTCACGTTGCGTTCCACGAGCAGCGCCTCGAGAACGATTTCGAGACGCTGGCCGATTTCCTGTTGCGCGCGGACACGAGCCACTTTCTGTACCGCGATTTCCAGTCGCGCAACATCATGCTGCCGGGCGGCCAGCCGTTCTTCATCGACTACCAGGGTGGACGGCTGGGCGCGCCGCAGTACGACATCGCGTCGCTGCTTTATGACGCGAAGGCGGCGCTGCCCGACGAGGTGCGCGATCACCTGCTCGACCACTACCTGACGGTTCTGGAGCGCTCCCTGCCACTGCAGCGCGCCGCGTTCCTCGAGCAGTACCGCGGTTATGTGCTCGTGCGCATCATGCAGGCGCTGGGGGCGTACGGCTACCGCGGCTTCTACGAGCGCAAGGCTCGCTTCCTCCAGAGCGTGCCGCTCGCCGCGCGCAACATTGAAGGTCTCCTGGCCCGCGGCTTGCCGGTCTCTCTCCCGGAGCTCGAGCAGGTATTCGCCCATATCGTCGACGAGTGGGCGGACCGCGTCGAGACGCCGGAGGTGGCGCTTGGTCTGACCGTCCACATCGGGAGCTTCAGCTTCCGGCAAGGCTATCCTGCGGATACGAGCGGCCACGGCGGCGGTTTCGTGTTCGACTGCCGGGCCATCAACAACCCCGGCGGCTTGCTGGAATACCAGGCGATGACCGGCCGTGACCCGGACGTGGCCGCGTTCATCGAAGCGAGCCCGACCTCCCACGATTTCTGGCAGAACGTGCGCTTACTCGTCGCCGCGCAGATCGACGAGTACCTGAAGCGCGGGTTCACGAGCCTCTCCGTTCACTTCGGCTGCACGGGCGGCCAGCACCGCTCGGTCTACTTTGCGGAACGCCTCGCTACGTACATCCGGCACGAGACGCCACAGGTTACCGTGCGACTGACGCATCATGAGGAGCGGAACTGGCCCGTGCGCGAAGTGCCGGCTGCAGATCAGGAGGGTCGGCGCAACGGAGCAGGACGGCGGTAGGGCGTGGACGCGATGATCTTCGCGGCCGGGCTGGGTACACGGCTCGGCCCGATCACGCGCGCCATGCCGAAAGCGCTGGTCGACGTGGGCGGACGCTCTCTGCTCGAGCGTGTCGCATCGCGACTCGTGGCTGCGGGCGCCGACCGGCTGATCATCAACGTTCACCATCACGGCGACCTCGTGGCGGAGGCGGTGGAACGGCTCGCGCTGCCGGTCGAGGTTCGTCTGTCTTTCGAGAGTGTACTGCTCGAGACGGGCGGGGGATTGCTGCACGCGCTGCCCTTCTTCCGGCGCAACGCGCCGTTCCTGATCCACAATGTGGACGTGCTGAGCGACGTGGATCTGCGCGCTCTGCTCGCCTCCCGGCAGGCCGCAGATGCGCTCGTCACGCTGGCCGTGCACGCGCGCGAATCCGCACGGCTCCTTTTGTTCGATGACGAGGGACTGTGCGGGCGGCGAGACGGGGTCGCTGGTGGGGATCGGCTGGTCCGCACGGCTCACGGCCCCGTCCGCGCCCTCGCCTTCGCGGGCATCCACGCCGCCGCGCCCGAGCTTTTCGACCGCATCAGCGAGCGCGGCAAGTTCTCCATCATGGAGGCGTACTTGAGGTTGGCACGCGAGGAACGGATCACCGCATACGACGTGACCGGGGTCCGCTGGCACGAGATCGGCACGCCCGAACGGCTGGAGCAGGCCCGCCGGGCCTATCCCGCGGTGTAACCGCCCAACCTCGCAAGACCCCACGGTTTCACGCCAGAGTTGGCGGCAGGCGTGCAGGGTCAATTGGACCGATTACCGGGCCGCTCGAAGACCTTGCCTCCCGTCTGACCGGTCGCTACTATGCGCTTGTCCTCTCATCGAGGATTCTCCCCCCACGACACATGGGTCATGGCTGGACCAGGTCCGCGGCCAACAAGCCGTGGGCGTACCCTTTTTGTCGTCGGAGTCAGCGTTTGAACGCCTTCAGCAGAACAATCCGATCCATTCTCCTGGTGGAGGATGACTCGAACTATGCCCTTCTAGTGCAGCTCGCGTTCGAGTCCGCGGGCGTCACGAATCCGGTGAGGGCGGTGAGCGATGGCGAAACGGCCGTGGCCTACCTGAGTGGTCTTGCGCCCTACCAGGATCGCGGCCGGTTTCCACTGCCCGGGCTGGTGATCATCGACATCAAGCTCCCCGGCCAGTCGGGATTCGACGTGCTGCAATGGATGAGGGCGCACCGTGAGTTCGACCGGCTACCTGTCGTTATTCTCACCGCGTCGACCGATCCCGAGCACGAGGTTCGTGCCTATCAGCTCGGCGCCAAGTTCTACATGCACAAGCCGAGGCGGATGCAGGAACTCGTGGCGACGGCGAGAGCCCTCGCCGATCTGTGGCTCGGAGTGAGAATGCAGCGGCGACGCACAGCCGGCAGCGGGGACTCGGCGTGACCACGGTCCCGAGGCACCCGGTCGCACACTCACCGGCGCGACACGACGGTCGGGTCCGCCCGGTACCGCTCGTCCTCGCCGCGGCGCACGGGGTCTCGTGAGCCGACGCCTGCCGCCTGTGCTGCTCGTGGAGGACAACCCCGATCATGCGCTCCTCGTGCAGCGGGCTTTTAAGGAGGTCAAGGTCACACACCCGGTGCGCGTGCTAGAGAGGGTCGAGGATGCCATCGCGTATCTCGCCGGCTCGCCGCCCTACCAGGACCGGCACGCTCATCCGCTGCCCGCCCTGGTTGTCCTGGACATCACGCTCCTGGGAGGCACTGGCTTCGATATCCTGGACTGGATGCGCGGACGGCCGGAGCTGAGCGCCCTCCCGGTCGTGGTTCTCACGGTATCGGCGGACATGGCGACGCGGGAGCGGGCGTTTGGTCTGGGCGCGCTCGACTATGTCGTGAAGCGGCGCAGCTTCAAGCAGCTTGTGTCCACGGTAGACGACTGGGCGGAGCGATGGCTGCGTGGCGCGGTGGCCCAAGCGGAGGTCATGCCCGAGAGAGCGACTCGCACGCCGGGTGCCGGGGCGATACCCATGCAGGTGCTGCGTGGTTCCGATGAGATCACGAGGAGCATCCGACCGGTGCTCGTGGTGCAGGAGGATGCCGAGCAGGGACTCCTCGTCCAGATCGGCTTTCAGGAGGCACGCGTGGGAAACCCGGTCACCGTTTTGATGAGCTCGGAGCTGGCCATCGCTTATCTCGGCGGCGAGGCGCCCTACGACGACCGGAGCCGCCATCCGCTTCCGGCACTCCTGCTCGTGGATCTCGGACCCAAGGAGAGGGCGGGGCTCGAGGTGCTGGAGTGGCT
>JACQVC010000392.1 GCA_016209995.1 Gemmatimonadota bacterium | reverse complement strand
GTGCAGATGATGATCGGGCTGATCTCGCCGATCGCGCTGGAGAAGGAGCTGCGCTTCGCGATCCGCGAGGGCGGACGCACCGTGGGCGCGGGCGTCGTCACGGAAGTCATCGAGTAGCGGCTGAGCTGACTGGCAACCCAGGGAGAGCCGACGAAGCATGCCCAGAGAGCACATCATCCTCGCCTGCACACAATGCGAGGAACGGAACTACACGATGACGAAGAACAAGCGACTGCATTCCGAGCGGGTCGAGTACAAGAAGTACTGCCCGCGCTGCCGCAAGCACACGGCTCACAAGGAAACCAAGTAGGCCGGCGCTATGATGGCACAAATTCAGAAGACACGGCAGTTCACTCTGGAGTCTTGGGCAGAGATCCAGAAGGTCACGTGGCCGGACTACCCACAGCTCAAGAACGCGACGCTCGTCATCATTGTATTCGTGATCTTGGTCTCAATGGTCATCTGGCTGATGGATCTGTCGCTCCGGACCATCATCGGCTGGGTCATGGGGCTTTTCGGGGCATAGCGGGCATGGATGAAACGAAGTGGTATGCGATCCAAACCTATTCCGGGCACGAGAATAAGGTTCAGAAGCTGATCCAGAAGCGGATCGAGGAGGAGCCCGGCGAAACTCCCGAGCAGAAGGAGATTCAGGAGGTTCTGGTCCCGACCCAGGACGTCATGGAGATCCGGAACGGCAAGCGGGTGACGGTCACGAAGCGTCTGTACCCGGGCTACGTGCTCGTCAAGATGCTCATGAACCAACGCACCATGCACGTCATCAACAGCATTCAGGGCGTGATCAAGTTCGTGGGCGTCGGCAAGGAGCCGCAACCGCTTCGCGATGCCGAAGTGCGCAAGATCCTGGGTGCGGAGACGGAGGAGGAACGAGGGGCCCGCGAGGAGATTCCCTTCCACGCCGGACAGGTCGTGGAGGTCACCGAGGGACCCTTCACCGATTTCTCGGGCACGGTGCAAGAGGTCTACCCGGACAAGGGTAAGGTGAAAGTAGAGGTCTCGCTGTTCGGGCGCCCGACGTCGGTGGAGCTGGATTTCACGCAGTTAAAGGGATTCTAGAGTAGAGGATCGCGCAACATGGCGAAGAAGGTCACCGGGTTTGTCAAGCTGCACGTGGCCGCGGGCCAGGCCAATCCCGCACCGCCGGTTGGGCCGGCCCTGGGCCAGCACGGCGTGAACATCATGGAGTTCTGCAAGCAGTTCAACCAGCGGACTCAGAGCCAGATGGGCATGATCATCCCCGTGGAGCTGACGGTCTACGCCGACCGATCTTTCACGTTCGTGACCAAGACGCCTCCGGCCTCCGTGTTGCTGAAGAAGGCGGCCGGGCTCGAGAAGGCGTCTGCGGAAGCGAATCGCACGAAAGTCGGCGCCGTGACCCGCCAACAACTGCGCGAGATCGCCGAGCTCAAGCTGCAGGATCTGAACACGAGAGACGTGGACGCAGCGATGCGCATGATTGCCGGGACCGCCCGGAGCATGGGGATCGAGGTAGCGGAGTAGCCAATGGCGAATCACGGCAAGAAATACCGAGCCGCACGGGCGAAGGTGCAGGCGAGCGTGGCATACACCCCGCCGGAAGCGATCCACCTGGTGAAGTCCGGCGCGTATGCCGGCTTCGACGAGACCGTCGATGTGGCCGTGCGCCTGGGTGTGGATCCGCGCAAGGCCGATCAGATCATCCGGGGCACCGTCGTGCTCCCGAACGGGATTGGCAAGTCCGTACGCGTGTTGGTGATTGCCCAGGGTGAGAAGGCCAAGGAAGCCGAGAGCGCGGGGGCCGATTACGTGGGTGTCGAGTACATCGCGAAGATCAAGGAAGGCTGGCTCGACTTCGACATGTGCGTGGCCACTCCGGACGTGATGGGTCAGGTGGGGGCGCTGGGTCGCGTCCTGGGACCGCGCGGCCTCATGCCTTCCCCCAAAGCCGGTACCGTGACATTCGAGGTAACCAAGGCCGTGAAGGAGATCAAGGCGGGGAAGATCGAGTACCGAGTGGACAAGACCGGCAACGTGCACGTGCCGATCGGCCGGATTTCATTCACCGAGGAGGCGCTGGTCCAGAACCTCGCCACGCTGATGGACGCGCTGGTCCGGGCGCGCCCTTCCTCGGCCAAGGGCACCTACATCCGAAGCGTTACGGTCTCGAGCACCATGGGTCCCGGCGTGCCGATCGACCCGAATCTCTATAGACGAGCGGCCTGATGCGTAAGGTTGAGAAGGAAGCGTTCGTACAGGACTTCGAGCAGCGCATTTCCAGCGCGCCGGCCCTGTACCTGACGGACTTCACGGGCCTCAACGTGAAGGCCATGACTCAGCTGCGGGCTCGCCTCAGGGAGATCGGAGCCGAGTACCTGGTGGTCAAGAACCGGCTGGCCCTCAGGGCCCTGGAGCGTCTGGGCTTACCCGATGTCCGCCAGCATCTCAAGGGGCCGACCGGCGTGGTCATCGGACACGACGGGCCCGTCGAAGCGGCCCGCGTCTTGAGGGAGTTCGCCCAGGAACACGAGCAGAGACCCGCCGTTAAGGCCGGCCTGGTGGAGCGTGCGGTCCTCGGACCGCAGGACGTCGAGCGAATCGCCAAGCTGCCGTCCCGTGACGTGTTGAGGGCGCAGGTCTTGTGGCTTTTGCAGGCCCCGCTCGCCGCGGTGGCCGGCGTGCTCGAGGCGAAGCTCCGGGAGGCGTTAGGGTTGGTGGAGGCCCTGCGCGCGCAGCGCGCCGCGGGGTCGCCGGGGGACTGAGTAAGGAGCGCCCGCTAAGAGCGGGGGAACATCTCAGAGACTTCAGCGTACAATTAGGTCTCCCCGAGAGTTCCCGCATCCCGCTGGTGCCATCCGGGCGGTGTGAACGAGGACGAGGAACTCCCGGCGGCGACCGGGAAACCCAGGAGGAACCCGAAACATGGCCAAGCATGACCAGCTTCTCGACACCATCGGCAACATGACCGTTCTCGAGCTGGCCGAGTTCGTCGAGGCGTTCAAGGAGAAGTTCAACGTTACGGCGGCCGTCGCGGCACCCGTCGCCGTGGCGGGGGGTGGCGCTGCCGGCGGCGCGGCCGTCGAGCAGGTGGAGGAGCAGACGGAATTCGACGTAATCCTTCAGGCTGTGGGCGACAAGAAGATTCAGGTCATCAAGGTCGTGCGCGAGGTCACCAGCCTGGGCCTCAAGGAGGCCAAGGACGTGGTCGACGGCGCGCCGTCCACGGTCAAGGAAGGCGTCAGCAAGGAAGAGGCGCAACAGATCAAGGCGAAGCTTGAGGAGCAGGGCGCTACGGTTTCCTTGAAGTAGCAGCCCTGCACCCCGAGCGCTGCGATGCGCGACGGCCTATCTCGCCACAAACAAGCGGACCGGCACCGACCCCTGCACCGACGCCCGGAGCGGGGGCTCGTGTCATTGTGTCCTCTTCACACGGGAGTGTCGCTGGACCAAGAGCAGCTGCCGCGCGCTTGCGGCCCGGGGTCTCCACGCAAACGGACGTTTGCCTGGGGTAAGGGTCACGCGGCATGTCATAGGGGGAAGGCTTGAATCAGACTGATGCCAGGGCGGTCGTGAACTTCGCGAAGCTGCCGCCCGTCATGCCCATGCCCGACCTGCTGGACGTTCAGGTCAGGGCGTTCGAGAAGCTGACCCGCCCGGAAACGGATCCGGAGCTACAGGGGGACTACGGCCTCGAGCGGGTATTCATGGAGATTTTCCCCATCTCCGACATCAACGGAAACTTCACGCTCGAGTATGTCTCGCACGCCATCGGCGAGCCGAAGTACAGCGTCGAGGAGTGCATCGAGCGGGACATGACGTACGCGGCGCCGCTGAAGGCGACGCTCCGGCTCATCGTTTGGGAAGATCTCGAGGACGGCGAGCGGCGGCCCCGGGACATCATCGAGAAGGAGGTCTACCTCGGCGATCTTCCGCTGCTCACGGAGCTGGGCACGTTCATCATCAATGGGGCGGAGCGCGTGATCGTGAGTCAGCTTCACCGCTCGCCGGGCGTCGTCTTCGAGGAGACGATTCACCCCAATGGCTCGAAGCTCTACAGCGCGCGGATCATCCC
>JACQVC010000390.1 GCA_016209995.1 Gemmatimonadota bacterium | reverse complement strand
GCCATGGCCGTCGATGCGCTGTACAAGAAGAAGGTCAAGCGCATCATCCTCGCGCGTCCGGCCGTCGAAGCGGGAGAGAGCCTGGGTTTCCTGCCCGGCGACCTGCAGGAAAAGGTGGACCCGTACCTCAGACCGCTTTACGATGCACTCGAGGACATGCTGCCGTCCGAGCGGGTCCGGCGGGCCATCGAGGCCCGCTCCATCGAGATCGCGCCGCTGGCGTACATGCGTGGCCGCACCCTGTCCGACGCGGTGGTGATCCTGGATGAGGCTCAGAATGCCACGACCATGCAGATGAAGATGTTCCTGACGCGGCTGGGTCTGAATTCCCGCACGGTCATCACCGGCGACAAAACGCAGATCGACCTCGCGCGCCGCGAGGAATCCGGCCTCCTGCAAATCGAAAGAATCCTGCGAGGCATCGAGGGGATCGCTTTCGAATATCTGGACGCGACGGACGTCATCCGCCATCGCCTGATCAAGGAGATCATCCGGGCGTACGAATCCGCCGGGCAGGAGTCGAGCGAGTGAACCGGAGCGAAGCGAAGGTCAGCGAAGGGGAGGGGAGGAGGGGTGAGCGGAGGAGAGCAAGGGGGTGGTGTGGGAGCTAAGCGCTGGATCATTGGGGTCGACATCGGGGGCACGAACGTGTCCGTAGGCGTGCTACCCGTCGACGGTGGCCATCCCCTGGCGCGTCGAACGCTGCCCACCGAGCCGCAGCGGGGGGCGCAGTTCGTGGTAGACCGCGTCGTGCGCATGATCGAAGAGGCCATGCGCGAAGTCCTCGACTCGAACGGCGGCGAGCGCAGCGATTTCGCGGGCGTCGGCATCGGGTCACCAGGGCCGCTGAATCGCAAGACCGGCACGGTGCTCAACACGCCGAACCTGGGCTGGCGCAACTTTCCCTTGCGGGACTTGATCGCGAATGCGATCGGTCTGCCGGCGACGCTGGACAACGATGCGAACTGTGCCACGTACGGCGAGTGGTGGATGGGGGCCGGCCGAGATGTGAAGACCCTCGTCGGACTCACGCTCGGCACCGGAATCGGCGGCGGCATCGTCCTCGACGGTGAGATCTTCCACGGCGTTTCGGATGCCGCGGGAGAGATCGGGCACATGACCATCGACCTCACGGGCCGCCGCTGCAAATGCGGGAACTACGGCTGCCTGGAAGCGTACGCGTCGGGTCCCGCCATCGCCGCTCGCGCCGTTGAGGGCATCGAGCGTGGCGCCGAATCGATGATGGTTGCGATGGTGGACGGCCAGCTCGATCGCATCACGGCCGCCACCGTGTACGAGGCGGTCGTGGGAGAGGACGCCTTCGCGAACGAGATCATGCGGGAGACGGTCACGTTCCTCGGGTCGGGCATCGCCAACATCATCAATATCCTGAATCCGGGGGCCATCGTGATCACGGGTGGGGTCACACGCGCAGGCGACCATCTCTTCGTTCCGTTGCGTGCCGAGGTTCGGCGGCGGGCGTTCCGCTCGGCGGAGGAGGCGTGCAAAATCCTTCCGGCGGCGCTCCCGGAGACCGCCGGACTGATCGGCGCGGCCGGGGTGTTCAAGAAGGAAGTGTTCGGGTCGCTCGGCAGGGCTTGACGGAGTGCGGCGCGCGTGCGGCTCGGTGTGATCGGCACGATGGTGTGGGACACGATTTACGCGCGCGACGCACGCGGGAGCGTGACGGAAGAGTGGGGCGGGATCTCCTACGGGCTGGCGGCGCTCGCCGTAAGCCTGCCGCAGGACTGGGAAGTCATGCCCATCCTCAAGGTTGGCGGCGACCTGGCGGAACGCGCCAACTTCTTCCTCCGAGATCTCCCTCGCCTCGATGTGGAATCGGGAGTGCGGGCCGTGCCGGAGGCGAACAACCGCGTCGAACTGCGCTACGACCCCGGCGAACGACGGTGTGAGCGACTGACGGGAGGCGTGCCGGCCTGGACCTGGGCCGAGCTGCGACCGTTGATCGAACGGTGCGACGCGCTGTACGTGAACTTCATCTCGGGCTTCGAGATGGAGCTTGCCACCTGCACGCAGCTCCGGCGCGCGTTTGCCGGGCCGATCTATGCGGACTTGCACTCCCTCTTCCTGAGTGTCAGCGCGTCGGGCTGGCGGGTGGCGCGGGCGCTGCCCGCGTGGCGCGAATGGCTAGGTAGTTTCGACATCGTTCAGATGAACGACGATGAATTCGATCTTCTGGGCAGCGCCTGGGGCGATCCGTGGAAGCTGGCGGCCGAGGTGGTCGGTCCCGATCTGCGGCTCATCGCGGTGACCATGGGTGCGCGCGGCGCGGCGTACGTCGCGGCGCCGTCCTTCTTCGCGGGTCATCCGCTGGAGTGGGCGCGCACGCGGGGAGGCATCGTGACGGAAACGCCGACGCGCAGCGGACGTGTGGCCGTGGAAGGTGGCGAGCGCACGGGCGATCCGACCGGGTGCGGCGACGTGTGGGGGGCGACGTTCTTCGCCCGGCTGCTGGGTGGTGACGCTCTCGAGGTCGCGCTGGCGGCGGCCAACCGAATGGGTGCGCGCAACGTGGAGCATCGCGGGGCCAGCGGCCTGCACGCATTCTTGATGAGTCAGCTCGCGACGGGAGGCGAGGTGGCGTGAGAGTTGTCAGCGTCCCGCACTCGCTGGACTACCGAACCGTCGACCAGCTCGTGGCCGAGCTGAGGCAAGCAGGAGAGTCGCGCGTGCTCTTCGACGCCCGGCACGTGCGCTGGGTCGATCCTTACGGGATGCTGGGTCTGCTGGCGGCTGGGACGATCCTGAGGGACCGTGACGGCAGCGCGTCCCGGCTCCAGCTTCCGCCGGATGGTGACGTAACGAGCTATCTCGGACGAATGGGCTTCTTCGAGCAGGCACGATCCATTTTCGAGTTCGAGGTCGTCGGCGCGGGCCGGCGAGCCAGCGCATCGTCGGACGTGCTTCTGGAGATCACACCGGTCACCTCGCACGGAGACGTGCACGAGGTGGTCGATCGCGTCCAGGAGCGAGCCGGCCTGATCCTCTCGCGGACGCTCGGCTATCCATCGCCAGCGGTCGTGCAGTTCAGCGTTCTGCTCTCGGAAGTCTGTCAGAACATCATCGAGCACGCGGATGCGCCGGGCTGGGTGGCGGCGCAGACGTACCATTGGACGAAGCGTTTGGGGCGCCACGTTCTCGTGCTCGCCGTGGTGGATCTGGGCATCGGCTTCACGGCTTCACTGGCCGCCGAGCACGCCGAGCGTTACGGTGCGCGCTGGGGAGACGCGGCGGCGCTGGAGGCCGCCTTCCTCCACGGTGCGACGCGGTTTCACGACAGCGGGCGAGGCCAGGGTATCCAGCAGATTCGCAAGCAGGTTCAGCGCTGGGGCGGCAAATTCTCGGTTCGCAGCGGCACGGCCCGCATCGCGGACGTGCCCGAGTGGGACGAGTCGCCGACGCTCGAAGAGGAGCTGCCGCCGTTGCCCGGCTCCCAAATCTGTATCATTCTCCCGGCCAGGAGCCTATCCGAGTAATGGGGTGCGGCCGCGCGAGTGGCGCTTGTGGCGCTCAGCCGAGGAACGAGGAGGAGTCGATGTCGAAGCCATCGGCGACGACGAGTGACGACGGATCAGCGCCGCAACCGCCACTCGCCCTTCGGGTTCGGGCCAGCACGGGGCCATCCCCTTCGTTGGCGCGCCTCGACGTAGCGCCTGGCTATGCCTTCGGCGCGCCGCCTTGGATCTGGCCCCGTGGTGGCCCGAACGCGGCTCGCACCATTACTCGGACAGGCTCCTAGTACGTGCGGCACCTCATTCTGGGCACGGCCGGCCATATCGACCACGGCAAGACTGCGTTGGTGAAAGCGCTCACG
>JACQVC010000389.1 GCA_016209995.1 Gemmatimonadota bacterium | reverse complement strand
GTGCTCGGTGCGCTCCTGGATTCACTCGAGGACACGGGGCCGCGCGAGCAGGACGAGGTGCTCAGCATCCTTCAGGCCCTTTTTCCGCATTTCTTGGGGCACGGAGAGCTGCGACTCGCGGGGGAGCTGCTGGACCAGCTCACGGAGATCGCCGCGCGCGAGGGTGTGCTTGCGCAGCCGGCCAGCCAGAAGCTGGGCGTACTGCTGAACGAGCTGAGCACGCCGTCCGCGATCGAGGAGCTGATGCGAGCGCTGGAGACGGGCGCGCTGGAGCCGTCGGCGGACGAGCTGGCGGGCTTTCTCAGGCACCTGCGGGAGGGGGCGCTGGGGCCTCTGATTCGGGCCGCCAACGGCCTTCAGCACCCCGAGATCCGATCGGTGGTCGAGGCATCGGTCGAGACCATGGCCGGACGGTACCGCGCAGCGCTGATCGAGCAGCTTCGCTCACGGGATCCTGTGGTCGCGGCCGGCGCGGCCCGGCTCGTGGGACGGCTCGGTTTCGCCGAGGCGGCGCGCGAGCTGGCCGCCTTGATGAGCCGCCCTGAGGCGGCGGTACGGCTCGCCGCCGTGGAGACGGCGGTGAGCTTGCGCTCGGCGGAGGCCGTGCGGGTGCTGCTGGACGGGCTGCGAGACGCGGAGCGCCAGGTGCGGGTCTCCGCGGCCCGTGGCCTGGGGGCGCTGCGCCACCAGCCGGCGGCGGAGCCGCTGCGAGCCATGATCGAAGGGAAGGACCTCCATGGGGCGGACCTCACGGAGAAGCTGGCCATCTTTGAGGCGTACGGCGCACTGAACACGCCGGACTCGGTCACGGTGCTCGATCGGATCCTGAACGGCCGTGGGTTCCTGGGCCGCCGCGAGCCACCCGAGATGCGGGCCTGCGCAGCCGTAGGGTTGGCGCGCTCCACGCTCCCCACCGCGAAACAGGCTCTGCAAAAGGCCGAGGGCGATGACGACCCCGTCGTGCGGACAGCCGTAGCCCGCGTGCTGCGCGGAGTAAGCAGCTAATGCACTCGCCGGTGTCGCGTCGCGTCGGCGTGGACGAGACCACGGGCCTGCAGGTCAGGGCGCGCGAGGTCCTGCAGGCGCTGTTCGCGGCGTTCCAGGCGCTGCGGCTCTACCCGCTCGAGAACGACACCGTCCAGCAGACTCTCACGGAGTTACACAACGTGACGAGCCGCGTGCTGGACCGCGAGGGTGATCTCGACTTCCGCGTGGCCGGCGATTTCTTCTTCCTGAACGAGGTGCGCCTGCGCATCGACCTTTCCAACTACGCGACGTTCGGCACGATCGCCGCAGCGTTGAAGCGGCACGGGATCGGCGCCGTGCGGATCGAGCACGGCGTGGCCAACACGGAGTGGGCTCCCTTCCTGTCGTTGCTGCTGCAACGTGTGGGTAGCGGCGAGCCGTTTGCCGCGTTTTCGCAGCGGCTGGCGCGTACACCTGTGGAACACCTCGGCGTGCGGCCGCGCACCGTGACGGTGAGTGATGAGGAGCAGCGGGAGGAGGCCAAGCGCGCGTACTTGCAAACCGTGAGGGTGGCGAAGGAGGTGCTGACGGACGTTCGGCTGGGCAAAGCCGTCAACGTGCGCAAGGTGAAACGCGCGGTGCAGGGGATCGTCGACCAGGTTCTGACCAATCGCTCCTCCATCGTTGGGATGACCACGCTGAAGGAGTTCGATGAGTACACGTTCACGCACAGTGTGAACGTCTGCATCTTCAGCGTCGTCATCGGTCAGAAGATGCAGCTGGCGAAGGATGAGCTGTACGAGCTGGGGTTGGGTGCTCTGCTCCACGATATCGGGAAGATGCAGATCGATACGGCGATCTTGAACAAGCCCGGGGCCCTCACGGACGAGGAGTTTCAGCAGATGAAACGCCATCCGCGCGAGGGTTTATTGGCCCTGTTCGCCATGCGGGGATTCGCGGAGATCCCCTACCGACAGATGCTCGTGGCGTACGAGCACCATATGAAGGTCGATCTGAGCGGCTACCCAACGCCGAAGCGCTCGGGTACACCGGCTCTGTTCTCGAGGATCGTGGCCGTAGCGGACAGCTTCGACGCCATGACCTCATCGCGCAGCTACCGCTACGAGCCATTCGCTGCCGACGCCGTGCTGAAGGACATGCTCGAGGACCCGTCGCGCGGGATGGATACTCTCGTGGTAAAGGCCTTCATCAACGTGACGGGAGTGTACCCGGTGGGAACCCTGGTGGTGCTGGACACCATGGAGATGGGCGTGGTCGCCCAGGCGAACCCGGACTCCGAACGGCTGCACCAGCCCCTTGTGCTCATCATCTCGGACTCCCAGGGTACCACGCTCGTGGAGCCGGAGCGCATCGATCTAGCGGAGGTTGACCCGGTTACGGGCCAACCTCGCCGCACGATCATCAAGACGGCGGATCCGCAGAAATACGGCATAAACGTAGGCCATTACTTCCTCTAGCCGCTTGGGAGACGCTGGTCACGAAGCATTACCGCCCTCTGGCGCGCTCGCATCCGTAGTCGTGCGGCGGCTGCGTGACCTGTTTTAACTCTTTGTCCCTGTTTGCAAAAGGCGAAGGCCGGGCGCGAAACAGATACTTGACGGCCTGCGCCTCACCGCGTTAGCGTACCGGCCGCTAGTCCAATGCTATGTCGGAAGTTGAGGCGAGGTTGAGCCCAACGATTGGAGATGGAAGCTGCACGCCCTGTAACGGGTGGGCCAGCGCAACAAACTCGTGAGACAATGAGACACTGCCCCGGAGGGACTCCATGACGAAAGCCGATCTGGTGGAACAAGTTGCCGGTGACATTGGCCCTGGCATTACGAAGAAGGACTGCGCACTGGTGGTGGACGGCTTCCTGAATGCGGTAAAACAGGCGCTGGCGCAGCGGCACAATATCGAGATCCGCGGATTCGGCACGTTCAAGATTCGGCAACGCAAGTCGCGGATGGCGCGCAACCCGCGGACCGGGGATCCCGTGCGAGTGCCATCCCGGTCGGTGCCCGTGTTCAAGCCGTCCAAGGAGCTGCGCGCACAGGTCGCCACGGCGGACGAGGGGTGAGGCGGCAGCCAGGGGTCCCGGTTGACGATTGTGGAGCGTTGTTCATACCTTCCGCCTGGAGCACATCCTCTATCTCTCACCCCGTTCGAGCGGTCGAGGGGATCGACGTTTGCGGGTACGCTCGCTGTTCTTCGCGGCTTACCGAGATTTGGCCGGGAGGGGGGAACTCGACGTCGAGCTTCCGCCGGGCGCCACAGTCTCTGACCTGGTGGCTGTAGTGCGGAGGAGCGCCGAGCGGCTTGCCGGTCTGCCTGCCCAGCCTGTCGTGGCCGTGAACCAGGAGTATGCGGGCTACGAGCAGCACCTCCGCGATGGCGACGAGGTGGCGTTCATTCCGCCGGTGGCTGGAGGCTGAGGATGTACGTGCAGATCACGTCGGACCCGATCCAGGTCTCCGAGGTTCTCGCCAGCGTGGGGTCTTCCGCAGACGGGGCTATCCTCCTCTTTACCGGCATCGTACGCAACCACAGCGAGGGACAGCCCGTCACCGCGGTGCAGTACGAGGCCTATCGGGGCATGGCGGAACAGGTGCTCAGGGAGATCGCGCAGGAGGCGTCGGAGCGTCTGGGAACCGATCGCCTGGCCGTGGTTCACCGAGTGGGCGACCTTGCGGTCGGCGACGTCAGCGTGGCCATCGCGGTCTCGAGCCCGCATCGCGCCGAAAGCTTCGCTGCCTGCCGGTACGTTATCGAGGAGATCAAGGTGCGCCTCCCCGTGTGGAAGCGGGAGCGGTTCGTGGGAGGCGAAGCTCGGTGGGCGCCCGGCCGTGCGCTGGCGCCTTCACCCGCCGCTGGAGTGTAGCATGGCCGCGCGCGCGATGACGGACTCGTTTGGCCGGCGCATCGAGTACCTGCGCATCTCGGTCACCGACAAGTGCAACTTGCGCTGTGTCTACTGCATGCCGATGGAGGGGCTGCCGTGGCTGAAGCGGGCCGAGCTGCTGTCCTACGAGGAGATCGTCGAGATCGTGCGCGTGATGGCGGCTCTCGGCCTGCAGCGAGTGCGTCTCACCGGCGGCGAGCCGCTGGTGCGTCGCGACCTGCCGGAGCTGGTAGCTATGATTGCCGAAGTGGAGGGGATCGAGGACATCGCCCTGTCCACGAACGCGGTCTTGCTGGCCGAGCATGCCGATGCCTTGAAGACGGCGGGACTCAAGCGGGTGAACATCTCGCTCGACTCGCTGCGTCCAGAGAGGATCGACGCCATCGCGCGTCGCCCGGGATCGCACGCAAAGATCCTCGCAGGGCTGACCGCCGCGGAACGTGCGGGGTTCGAGCCCATCAAGGTCAACACGGTCATCATGCGCAGCCAGAACTTCGATGAGGTGGACGACTTTGCCCAGATCACGCGCGAGCGACCGTGGCACATTCGCTTCATCGAAGTCATGCCCACGGGCGCGAATCTCGAGATCTCGCGAGACGACTTCGTCTCCTGCACCGAGGTAGTCGCCCGGCTCCGTCGTATCGGCGACCTGCGCCCCGTGCAGGGTCCCCTGGGAAACGGACCCGCGACGTACTATCGCTTCGAGGGGGCCGCTGGAACGGTCGGCGTGATCACCCCCATGAGCCACAACTATTGCGATCGCTGCAACCGGATGCGCCTCACGGCTGATGGCCTGCTGCGCCCCTGCCTCTTCGGCGACATCCAGACGAACCTTCGCGATCCCCTGCGTCGCGGAGACTCTCTGGTGCCCCTCATCGAGGAGACGCTGCGCATCAAGCCGGAACGCCACTACCTCGTCCAGGGCAGCGACGTTGGGTCGGGCCGTCTAGTGGCACTCTCGCAAGTGGGCGGCTAATCAATCCAGCGATTTTCTCCGCCGCTGCCAAACCTGCCGTCCGAGATCAGAGATCCGTGGTCTGTCCACAGCCCCCGCCGCACGCCCGCATCGTTTCAGGCCAGGCTTCTGAGTGCCATCCAGCGAGGTGCGCCGACGCGTTTCACATCTCATCGCTAGTCGCCCGTTGCCATTGCCAATGGCTAGCTACTGATGTCTGTTGTCTTGATTTCTGATTTGCTGCCTTTTCGCGGGAGGACGTTGTGATGCACAAGATCACCGTCGTGGGCGCGGGTAACGTGGGCGCGACGTGCGCGCAGCTGCTGGCACTCAAGGAGCTGGCGCGTCAGGTCGTGTTGGTTGACGTCATCGAGGGTGTGCCGCAGGGGAAGGGGCTGGACCAGTGGGAGAGCGCTCCGATCGAGGCGTTCGATACGCGCGTCAGTGGAGCCAACGACTATGGACCGGCGGCGGGCTCGGAGCTCGTGGTCATCACGGCGGGCATCGCCCGCAAGCCGGGCATGAGCCGTGAGGACCTGCTGCAGACGAACGCGAAGATCGTGCGCTCCGTCACGGAGGAAGTCGTGCGCGTGGCGCCGTCCACGATCCTCGTTCTGGTGACGAATCCGCTGGACACCATGGCGTACGTGGCGAAGCAGGTGAGCGGCTTCCCGCGCGAACGAGTCATCGGCATGGCGGGCGTTCTGGACACGGCGCGCTACCGGGCTTTCCTGGCGGAGGAGCTGGACGTGAGCGTCGAAGATATCCAGGCGCTGGTCCTGGGCGGGCACGGCGACACGATGGTCCCTCTGGTCAGTTATACCACGGTGAGCGGGATTCCCGTGGCTCAGCTGTTGAACCGGAAGCGGATCGCAGAGCTGGTGCAGCGCACCCGTGATGGCGGCGCCGAGATCGTGCGCTACCTGAAGACGGGAAGCGCCTACTACGCCCCCGCGGCCGCCGTGGTTCAGATGGTGGAAGCCATAGCCCGCGACAAAAAGCGGATCCTGCCGTGCGCCGCGTACCTGCAGGGAGAGTACGGATTGGAAGGGATCTTTCTGGGCGTGCCCTGCAAGCTGGGTGCGGGCGGGCTCAAGGAGATTCTCGAGGTCGAGCTGACGGCCGAGGAGCGCGCAGCGCTCGAGAAGAGCGCCCAGGCCGTGCGCGAAACCATCGGCCTGGTGCAAGCCGTTCTGTAAGCCACGGGCGCTGGAGTCGGTAAGCCACGGGCGCTGAGTCAGGGTCCCGACCGACTTGTTCGCGAAGTGCTGCTTGCCCCCGTCTCGTCTGCGTAGTCTCTTCACGACTGCTCCCCGCTGCCACGAGCCAGCACTGCTACGAGGATCGACCTTATGATCAGCAAGCCTCTCCAGGAC
>JACQVC010000401.1 GCA_016209995.1 Gemmatimonadota bacterium | reverse complement strand
GAGCAAATCCTCGTAAGCGGCGGGCCGAGAGCCTGCCCCGGACTCGCTCATGCCTCACAGGATAGCACGTCGTATCGAAGCGCTACCGGAACTTCTCCACGCGGCGTGCGCCGACCCCGATGGTCTGCGTCACCAGAAACTCAGATCACGCGTGACTGAGGCTTCCACGCGCTTCCACATCGGCAGGGCCGACCCGATCGGGTGGGCGTAGGTGACGCGCAGGCTGGTGCCTGGCCACATGGCGATGTCGGCTCCCACGCGAAACAGCCGCAGCGCGTGGCCGGCCGCCTGCGACAGGAAGTTCTGTTCGACGTCCGCGGCCAGGGCAAAACGGCTCGCGACCGGAATCTGCGCCACGACTTTGGTCTGGAGTCGTGGCTCTTCGGCCTGATTGCCTGACAGCCTGACGAGGCTCCGCAGCTCGACGCTCGGTTGACGAGGGTTCGAGCGCGGTATCCTGAGCTGGAGGTGAAGCTGCTGGTGCGGCCGGCTGCGCCCGGCCGGCCTCCCGAAAGCACGTTGTTGCCGGAACTGAATGGAGACCCCCGTAGGTCCCGGATCGCGCCATTCCACGAGCATGGTGGTCGCGCCGGAGGCCTCGCGTGCTGTGCGTTCCACGCTCAGGGCCAGCGCGCCGCGCGGCAATCGGTCGATTCGAACGGCGCTCGAGGCGGTGAGCTGGACTGGCGCGTGTGCCGGCCCGGTGGTCGGACGCAACGCGGCGAGAAGACCCTCGACGGCGATGCCGCGCCCCACCAGGAAGCGCGTGGCCGCCGACCGCCGGTACTGGGCGGCGAACTTGACAGGGCCGAGAATCGAGAACTCTGGGTCGGTGTGGCGCGTCGTGAGCTCGATCGACCCGCGAGGCCACTGGCCGAAGAATCCAGCGCCGGCTGAGTGGGCCCAGGGGCCGGCAGGCGTGCGCGAACGGCCCAGATCGGCGACGAGCGTCACATGAGGCGAGAGAGTTGAGCGGAACCCCACGCCCAGCGTCGGCTCGGCGTTGCCCGGGGAACGGGCGGTCCCGAACGGAACGACCAGGCGCGGGGCGATCACGAGGCTCGCGGTTGGCTTGAGCGCGCTCGTGAAGGCGACGAGGCGCGGCTGCGGCGCTTTGAAGAGTCCGCCTCCTGCTGTGGCGAGGCCGCCGACCAGAACCGTGGCGCTGCCTTTCTCCCCGGCCAGCGACGCCGTCAAGCCGCGGACCGCGCGCGCGTCGAGGCCCATGCCGCTGATGGCCGATCCCAGGAAATCGAAGCTGATGCGCTGGTCGCCGTAGCGAGGGTTCAGGGTAAGAAGGCCGAGCGTGAAGACTGGAAGCTGGAAGGAGGAGTTCCCGATCTCCGGTGCGGATCGGCCGGAGATGAAGCGAACGGATTCAAACGTAGCCAGCTGTTGTGGCAGCGGCCGTGTGATTTCGGTGGTGACGGCTTCCGCGCCAGCGGCCGGACGAAACCCGACGGTCAGGCGCGGCGGATCGGCGCCCAGTTCCGCGAGGCCGCCGAGCGTTGCGAGCACACAGGCGAGCAGGAGGGTTCGGACCACCGGGTCCTCCGGTAGTGAGTCCGCGTGACGCCCATGACAGGATAGCCTGCTTTCACGCCCCCTGGTCCCGCGTTGTCAGATACCGGCGCCTGATGCGCAGCAGGTCCACCATGGTCGGCGCCGCGACCTTGACGATGCTCAGCTTGCTGCGTGAGACGTCGGCCCACTCGCGAAGCGGGCACTCGATCAGCCGATACTGGCGCAGGCGCAGCAGAATCTCGATATCGAAGATCCAGCGCGAGACGAACGGCTCGCCGAACGCGGCCTCCACGAGGTCGGTTCTGAAGAGCTTCGCGCCGCACTGGCTGTCGTAGCACTGCAGCCCCAGGAGGGTCGCCGCCAGGGTCGTGAAGCATCGTCCCAGCAGGTGGCGCCGGTACGAACGGACGATCCGGCTGCCGAGCTTGTAGATGCGGCTGCCGAGGATGCCATCCACGCGGCCGCTCTCGAGCGTTGCGTACGCGAGGAAGTGCTCGACCTCCGAGAGCGGCGTCGCGAGGTCCGCGTCCCAGTAGCCCACCCACTGGACGCCGTCGAGCAGCCCGCTCGCCCGCGCATGGAGCATGCCTTGCCGGACGGCTTCCCCCTTCCCGACGTTCTGCGGGAGCGGGAGCACGCCGAGCGTCGATGACGCGTGCCGCCGCGCCAACTCCAGCGTGCCGTCCCGCGACCCGTCGTCGACCAGAAGACAGGTGATGCCGGCCGGCGGCGCCCCGAACCGCTCGATATCGAGCCGCCCGGCCTCGTTGAAGCACGGGACGATCAGGCAGACCTTCGCCGGCATATCGCGCAGATCGACAGACCGCACGCCCCGAGCGGCGTGGTCCCGAGTCGCCTCGAGATCCGAAAGTCGGCGTTGAGGGTTGCCCGCAGCGTCCGCGTGGCCGGGTGGGTGGAGGCGAGCGGCCATCGGCCCACGCCGTGCGCGGACCGCCTGACACCGAGACGCGCGAGGGCCACGCCGGCGGCCCGGGCGACACCGAGGAGGGCGTAGAAGTGAAAGCACTCGAGGACGTCGAGTCCGCCATGACGAAGGACATCTCGCAGGCGCCGGCCGTCGTAGCGGCGCCGGTGTCCGAGGAAGACGTCGTGCTCCGACCAGAGCCACTGGTGCGCAGGAACGGTGATCAGCAGCTCGCCATCCGGCGTCAGGATGCGATTCACGTCCCGGACAAGGCCTACATCATCGTCCACGTGCTCGAGCACGTCCATCAGCACCGCGCAATCGACCGAGCCAGCCGGTACCTGTGCGAGATCCGTGCAAACGACGACCGGGCCATCAACGGTCGCTTCCGGATAGTTCGCGTCGACGGCGAACACGGGCGCGTCGGTAAGGGCGGCAAGCCGTCGCGCGAAGTAGCGGTCCCCGGCTCCCACATCGGCGTAACTCGTGTGTCCCCCATGTTTCGCGCGGAGGGCGAGGAGTCGCAGCGCCATGTCTGCCCGGGAAAGCTCCCAGGGATGGCGGTTTGGATTCTCGGTTCGCTCTCGGAGATCCATTCGTGGTGATGTCGGGCCGCTGGACGCGGTGCCACGGCCGGCACGGAGAGTATACCGTCGGAAGTCACGTCGAGAATTCACCGGCCCAGAGCGCTTCAGCTTCTTTTCCTCGGCGAGCGCACCGAGGGACCGGAGGTCTCGGTCGGATACGGTCTCCTTGGCTTTGACCTCGATGGCGGTGTGGTCGCCCAGAATGAAGTCGACCTCAAAGCCCGAGCTCGAGCGCCAATGGGCCACCGTCTCGCCGGAGACGTAATCGCGAAAGGCGATCAGTTCGTGCAGGAGCCACGTCTCGAAGGCGGCCCCGAATTCCGGCGTGCCCGGT
>JACQVC010000388.1 GCA_016209995.1 Gemmatimonadota bacterium | reverse complement strand
GCGCCACTCCCCGCTTTGGCCGCAGCGGGCGAAAGCGAGCGGGCAGAAGGCACCGGGTTCACTACGGCAACAGACAGCGAGCCAGTTACCTCCTCCGCGGTGGCGGAAATCACGGCGCTGCCGAGGGCATCAGCGCTCAGGGTTGCGGCAGTGATGGAGATGGTCGCGCCGGCGGCAACGGTAGGTGACGACGAACTCAACTCGATGGAGGCGACGGGCAGTACCTCAAATACCGTCTCGGCGCAGGAGCCTAGCCCGACTGCGACGGCGCCGAGAAGCGAGATGCGATACAGCGAACTGCGCGTTAAGGCAGTCACAGCGGAATGCGCAGTCCCAGTCGCAGTTGAGGATCGAGCGTCACGAGCAATCGAGCGGAGGCTTCGCCGGCGCTCTGGGAGCCGCCCCGCCGGTTCCTATTCTTGGCGGTAGTGTAGGCCTCGATGGTCGCTATGATGGCGACACCGACAGCGGCACCCACGCCAACCGCCAGATATGGCCGCTCTACCGTCTGCGCCTGGATGGCCCAGTCTTCGCAGGCACCTTCGTACAGCGGGGCAATGCAGTGAACCGTCGTTTTCGTGGCCAGCAGGCCGGCGGCCGCTGCACCTGCGGCCGTTCCTGCGAACAATACGCCGAGCACCGGTCGGCCCGTATAGAACTGGCCCAGACCCGATTTCCTGCTGCTGCTAAGGTTCGCCGACAGGCAGGGTGTATCCCAATCCTTCCCCTTGCCGTATCGCGCCTTCGTGGCACGGAAGGCTACGCGCTGGCAGCTCGATACGCTGACGCCCCGCCGCTGACGCCCCCGCCGCTGACGCTGTATCGCTAGAGACGGTACCCCCACTCGCGGAAGGGCCGTCCATCCGCAGTTCGGTATTCGTGCGCACAGGTCGCGCGCGAGGTGACCATGGGGGTCTCAGCAGCAGAGCGCGGAGCATCATCGGCGATCGTTCCCGCGTGTGTGCGCCTCACCCAGGCGTGCGGCGGTCCGGGTGAATCTCGTCTCAAGATCGGGACCTATTGACCCAGTGGTTGCTGCTCGTGGAAAGCGCGGACGCCACGACTGTCCGCCGTATCTCGTTGCTAGCTAGTGAGAAGCGTCGTGGATTCGCGGAGTCGGCAAGCAGGATTCCTGTTCGGCACAGGTTTCGCTCTAAGGGCGCGCCGTGATGATGGAGCCGCGGTGAGAGCGGCTTCTCAGGGATTTGCCATGATCGCTCCGACGTGATCCACAATCTGGAACGGAGAGACGGCGATGTGCTTCACGCGGCGGTTCCTACTGGCAGCGGTTTGTGTTCTCGCGGCCACGGCGGTGAGAGACGGCTGGTCACAGACGCTCACGATTCGCGGGGACGCTGGCCGCGATGGCACGGAGGTGGGCGGCGCGCCGGCAGTCGAGAGATCTGCGGCGCTGGTCGTGAACGAGGTACCCGGTGGCACCGCACTGACACCGTTGTCAGGGCGCGCCTCGAGTCGTCCGCGGCAAGGGTCCGTTGTTGGAACCGTCACATTACGCGGTCTCGGCACACCTCTGAGCTCTGCCCAGGTCTACATCCCCGGCACGGGCATCGGAGCGCTCACGAACGCCAGCGGCCGCTACCTTCTGCCGAGCGTGCCGGCGGGAGAGCACACCTTGCGGGTCGAGCGACTGGGTTACGGACCGGTACAGCGGACGGTCCTCGTGCGGGAAGATGCGTCTACGGTCGAGAACTTCGAGCTGAGCGAGGAAGCGCTGGCGCTGGACGCGATCGTGGTCACCGGAACGCCTGGCCAGGCGCGCCGCCGCGAGGTCGGCAACACGGTCGCGCAGGTCACCGTGACGGATGTCGTCGCGGCGCCCACGAACATCGACGCGCTGCTGCGGGGCCGGGTCGCCGGATTGAACGTGACAGGGGTTACAGGGCAGGCCGGAACGGGCGCGGATATCCGGCTTCGCGGTGTCGTCAGTGTGGCGATGAGCAATCAGCCGCTGATCTACATCGACGGAGTCCGCGTGCGCGGCGACGCGTACCCAACGAACAACCCGCCCGTGGGCGGGAGCGCGCAGCTCTACGGGCCCTTCAACCGGAACAGTCCGTTGAATGACATCAACCCGGAGGACATCGAGCGGGTCGAGGTCGTGAAGGGGGCTGCCGCCACCACGCTCTACGGCACGGAGGCAGCGGTGGGTGTGATTCAGATCTTCACGAAGCGCGGTCGCAGCGGGCGGCCCGTTTGGGACCTGCGCGTCGATCAGGGGATCAGCAAGATCCTGCCGTTCGGCGTGCGCGAGACCCTGC
This sequence comes from Gemmatimonadota bacterium, assembly GCA_016209995.1. Taxonomy (GTDB): domain Bacteria; phylum Gemmatimonadota; class Gemmatimonadetes; order Longimicrobiales; family Gaopeijiaceae; genus JACQVC01. The sequence goes on along the minus strand of JACQVC010000388.1, from coordinate 4,716 downwards.
GGGGGACGCCCGTCGAGAGCTTGGGAGTGGTTCACCAGGCCGGTGGGACTCCCCAGTACTGGTTCCTGGATCCATGGCTGCGCAACGCCTGGCAGCAGAGCTACAACCTCTCGGTGCGTGGTGGGACGGAGCTGCTGCGCTACTACCTCTCCGGCTCGTTTGACGACCGTGACTTTCCGCTGCCCAGCGATTCGGAGAAGAAATACTCCGTGCGCGGCAACTTTGGCATCGCGCTGAGCGAGCAGTTTCTCCTCGACTGGAATACGTCCCTCAACGCTTCGGAGGTGCACAATACCTCGACGGGCAACAACGTTCACGGACTCACCTTGAACGTGATCCGTGACAACAGGAACTACATGAATGACGGCTCGAAGGAAAAGCTCGATAGCCTGCTGGATCAGGAGTTGAAGACCCAGATCGACCGGCTCACCACCGGGGTGACCCTTTCGTATACGCCGGTCCCGCACTTCACGAACCGCTTCACCGCAGGTTATGACCGGTCCGAGTGGGAGGGCACGAACCTGCGTCCCTACGGTTTCATCCTGTGGAAGCCGGGGTTCATGTCCGTCAAGAGGTTCACGAACTCGACCGTGTCGCTGGACTATGTCGGAACCTACGAGCTGCGCCTGGCATCCGAGCTGCGCTCGAGCTTTTCGTTCGGTGTTCAGAGCATCAGGACCGAAGAACACGATCTCTCGGGCTGGAGCGAGGAGTTTCCCGGACCCGGACTCCCGACGATCAGCACCGGCGCGAAGACTCTGGCGACCGAGACGCGGCTGAAGGTCATCACGGGCGGAGGGTTCGCCCAATCTCTGTTTGACTACAAGAACCGCTACTTCCTCACGGTGGGACTACGTGTCGACGGGAACAGCGCGTTCGGCCAGGATTTCGGTCTGCAGGCCTACCCGAAGGCCAGCTTCTCCTACGTGCTCTCCGATGAAGGCTTCTGGCCGGAATCATGGGGAGAAGTCAAGCTGCGCGCGGCCTACGGCCACGCCGGCCGGGCGCCGGGTGCGTTCGACGCCGTGCGAACCTGGACACCGGACGGCTGGGGTGGGCAGCCCGCGTTCCGGCCGCGCAACGTAGGGAACGCGGGCCTCGGCCCGGAGCGGACCGGTGAGCTGGAGGTGGGGTTCGATGCGGCGTTCCTCGATAATCGACTGTCCACGGAGTTCACTTACTACGTGCAGAAGACGACGGGAGCCCTCCTGAGTGTGAGGCAGATTCCGTCTGAGGGGAACTGGGGTAGCCAGCTCGAGAACGTGGGCAAGCTCCAGAACAAGGGAGTGGAGCTGGCGGTGGACGCCACGCTCATTCGCAAGCCGAGCTTGACCTGGGCCGCGGGGTTCACCCTGTCCACGAACTTCAGCGAAGTGCTGTCGCTCGGCGGTGCGCCGTCGTTCTCGGTGGGCAACTACGGATTCGTCAGGGAAGGGGATCCGGTCGGGGTGCTCGTCGGCATCAACATCAAGAACCCGCGGGAAGTGGCGGAGCCGGTGCTCGAACGGAACTATGCCTTCGGACCCAGTCAACCCACTCATATCTGGCTGTTCCGGACGTCGTTTTCGCTTCCTGGCGGCCTCGAGTTGGCGGGGCGAGGTGAGTACCAGACCGGCGGCTGGGTGAACGACGGCGGTACCCGCTTCGGACTCACGCGGGGAGCGCCATACCCGCACTGTTACGACGCGGTTGCGGACATCGAAGCGGGTCGGCGCGACAATCTGACAGCCCAAGAACGCATCTGGTGTATCCCGCAGAGGCTGCTCGGTGACGTCTTCATGTACCCGAAGACGTTCTTCAAGCTGAGGGAAGTCTGGCTGCGAATCCCGTTGGGTACGGTGGTCCCCAGAACTTCGGACGCGTCCGTGACGCTCTCGGGCCAGAATGTCTGGACGTGGCTGCACAAGGACTTCCTGGCCTGGGATCCCGAGCAGGGTGGTTTCTTCGGCGCGGGTTACCTGGTGAATCGGCTCTGGGAGCATACACCGCCTCCGGCCGTGTTCACGGCCTCCGCCCGGGTCACGTTCTGAGCGAGACCCGAGGAACCCGCGTGGGAGCGGGCCGTACACGCCGCAAGGGAGCGTCGCCACCCGCGCGGGCTGGACAGTGATAGGACGGCGGCGGCTGGTGGCTCGATCGTACGAGGATGGAGTGGAACGATATCGGAATGGAGGCCGCCCATGAGCGCCCATGTAATTCGAGCTGGACGGAAGGCAGCGAGATGGGGGATGGCCCTGAGCTTGCTCGTTCTGGGGTTGGCGGCTTGCGACCTCGATGTGAGCAATCCGGGACCGGTGGCGGATGAGTTTCTCGACAATCCGGCCGCGTTCGCGGCGATCGTCAACGGGATGGGGCGAGAGCTTTCGGACGCCCTCAACTGGATCGGCATCACGAGCGCCATCGTGACCCGCGAGCTGCACGCCACGTCCGGAACGCCAGTTCAGGGCGTGCCGGCGGAAGCTCACAACGGGAAGCTGTCTCCGGAGTTCGATCAGCAATGGACCAGATCCCAGCGCGCTCGTTGGGTTTCCGAGGACGGCATTCGGCGCTTCAAGGAGGTATGGGGGACGACAACGTACGCCTCCACCCGCGAGGGCGCGCGGGCAAATCTGTGGGCCGGGTACGCCTACCGGCTGATTGGTGAGAATTACTGCCAGTCGGTGATCGACGGCGGCCCCGCGTTGGCCGATACTGTCTTTCTGCGCAACGCCGAGGCCCGGTTCACGGAAGCGATCGACGTGGCCGGTCGGGCAAACCTGTCGGATGTCGCGATGGCAGCCCGGGCAGCGCGTGCATCGGTGCGGGCGTTCCTCGGCAACTGGGCGGGCGCTGCTCAGGACGCGGCTGCGGTGCCGACCGACTTCGTCTACCGCATGCCGTACTTCGACCGTGCGGTCGTGGACGAATACAACTGGATCTACTACGCGGCGGCGAGCGTGCCGTGGACGGTCCACTCGGTGTGGAATACTCCGCAGGAGCAGTACTACACGGATACGCGCGACCCGCGGACGCCATGGACGACGGTGGCGGGGAGGCCGTACGGTGACGGCGCCCTGGCGGCACCGATTGGCCGTGTTCCGTTCTATCGCGAGCGGAAGTACACGGCGAATTCCTCCCCCATCAACCTGTCGACCGGCCGGGAGATGCGGCTCATCGAGGCGGAGGCGGCGCTGGTCGGCGGTGATTGGCAGAAAGCGATGACCACGGTCAACGCACTGCGCCAGGCCGTGGGCGTGGCGCCGTGGACGGCCTCCGGCGCCGAAGAAGCATGGACGCGCCTCAAGCGCGAGCGCGGAATCGAGTTGTGGCTCGAAGCCCGACGACTGGGTGACTTTCGTCGCTGGGTCCGTGACCGCAGGCCGGGGGACCTGCACATCCTCGAGACGAATCCGCCCAGTGGGCCCGATCTTCGTGGCAGAGACCTCTGTTTTCCGATCGCTCAGTCGGAGACCGATACGAACCCGCACCTCGAGTAGGAGGTCACGGGCCAGAGGCTGTCATGGCGATCTTCGATCGGCGAAGGTTCCTTCAGTGGATCGGCGCTCAGGCTGCGCTGCTGGTTCCTGGACTCGGCAGGGCGCGGACCGCGCCCCCGGATTCCTGGCCTGAAGGAGGCCGGGCAGCCGCGATACAGAGCCAGGCGCGGCCCGAAGTGGTCGTGGTGGGGGCGGGCGCGTTCGGCGGCTGGACCGCGCTCTACCTGCGCGAGATGGGGCACTCCGTGGCGCTCGTCGACGCGTACGGTCCGGGAAACTCGCGCGCCACATCCGGAGACGAGCTGAGAGGGATCCGAGCGGGCTACGGGGACCGGGAGGTCTACACCCGCTGGGCGATCGAAGCCCTGACTCGCTGGCGGCAGAGGGACGAGGAATGGGGGAAGACGCTGAGCCGTCCCCTCCTTGCCCCCACGGGCCGCCTCATCCTGAGAAGGGACTGGGACAACGATCTCAGGGAAACCAAGCGGCTGCTGGACAAGCACCGAGTCCCCAACGAAGTGTTCCGCCATGACGAGCTGGTGCGCCGCTATCCGCAGATCAACATGGAGGGCATCGGCGTCGGGCTCTTCGAGCCCGAAGGCGGCTTGCTCAGAGCGCGGCAGAGCTGCGAAACCGTGGCCCAGGCCTTCCGCCAGAAGGGCGGAAACGTGGTGATCGCGCGGGCCGAGCCGGGCAGCCGCGCCGGCGGCCGCCTCCAGGAGGTCAGGGTGACCCCCGGACAGGGCCTCAGCGCCCAGAGCTTCGTATTCGCCTGCGGCCCCTGGCTACCCAAAGTGTTCCCCGACGTCATGGGCAACCGGCTGCGGACCAACCAGAGCCACGTCTACTACGTGGGCACCGCACCGGGCGACAACCGATTCATGCACCCGAACCTGCCCAACTGGGATATTCCGGGCAGTACCGGATTTCCGGCGCTCGAATACGACAATCGGGGGATGAGAGTCCGGATCGGTGGCGGGCCTCCGGCGGATCCGGACACGGTCGAGCGCCGCATCGACCCCGGGTACTTCCCGCAGCTCCGTGACTTCCTGGCCCAGTGGTTTCCGGATCTCAAGGACGCACCCGTGCTGGAGACCCGGATCTGCCTGTTCGAAAACAGCGTGGACAGCCACTACATCATCGATCGTCACCCTGAGCTCGAGAACCTGTGGATCGCTGGCGGCGGCTCGGGTCACGGGTTCAAGATGGGGCCGGTGACGGGCGAGTACGTGGCGAAGCG
>JACQVC010000387.1 GCA_016209995.1 Gemmatimonadota bacterium | reverse complement strand
CTCGGGAGTCGAGGCTGGCCGCACTGCCCGCGCTGGCCGGCGAGGTGATCCGGCCGGAGACGCTGTGGGCGTGCACGACGTGCGGCGCGTGCGAGGAGGTGTGTCCCGTCTCCATCGAGCACGTTCGCCTGATCGTCGAGATGCGGCGGTCCCTGGCCATGCAGCGGGCTGAGCTGCCGCAGGGCGTGGTCGATGCGATGACGAGCCTGGAGCAGCGCCAGCACCCGTTTCGCGGCGCTTCCGTGGAGCGGACCCGCTGGCTGAGCGAGCCAGATTAGCGGGTCAGCTGCCCCCCCGCGCGAGTTGTCGCCGCCATCCACGGGCGTTATTGTGCCGGCTCACGGCAGTAACGGAGGTGAAGCCCGTCGTGGAGGCCGCTGGGTGACGTCTTCCCTGTGAACGAGGCAGCGATGGCGGAGCAGGGCACGCGGATACGGGTTACGCTCAGGTGGGTCCAGATCCTGGACAAGCTGGAGCCGGCCTTCGAGGAGGAGGGCGAGTTCCGGTTTGCGGCCAAGATCTCGAGCAAGAACCGGGGAGGGATCTCCCGGGAGACTCGCCTGCCGCGGAAGGCCGAATTCTACGCGGTGTCCGACCATCCGGCCTGGAACCGCCTGCGGCTGGATGAGGTGCTCTTCGAGGGCGAAGTGGACGACCACCTCAAGATCGAGCTGATCGGCGAGGAGCTGGACGCGCTCAGTGCGAACGATCAGCTGGAGCCCTACGCCCGCGAGTTCAACGGCCCGGTCGGCTCCTGGCTCGGCGTCCACGGCCCGGGCGACGAGGAGCGCGATCAGGAGAACATGAAGAACTGGCGCGTCTGCTACGCGATCGAGAAGGCGTAGGTTTTAGGGCTGACCACTACCGCACTCCCACGATCCCCTTCACGGACGCGATGAGCTTGGGCGCGTCATAGCCCACGCCCTCCTTGAACACGGTCATCACGTTGCGGATCTCGGCCGGTCGGCTGACCGGATCACCGCGGATCACGACCAGGTCCGCGACCTTACCCGCCTCGATCGAGCCGAGGCGTCGGTCCTCGCCCAGGACTTTGGCGCCGTTCAGGCTCATGATGCGGATGGCCTCGACCGGCGTGAATCCCGCCTCGATGAGCAGCTCGTAATTCCGCTGATCGCCGAATCCCGGCAGCGCGCCGCCGATCCCGGTGGGATCGACGCCGGCGGCGAGCAGTCCGCCCGCTTTCACGAACTCGCGCTCGAACGCCTGCGCTTTGTGGAAGACCTCGGGCACGGTAGACCGCGCGGCGTTCTCCAGGATCTGCTTGCGCGTGTCCAGATACTCCTGTCTCACCTCCGGGGCCATCGCCTCGAGGACGCGGTCTTCCAGAGGCGGCCGGTCCGGATACGACAGCTCGTAGACGGCCAGCGTCGAGGTGAGCGCGACGCCCTTTTGGACCATCTCGCGAATGGTCGCCTGCGCGGCCGGCCCGGTCACGTCCAGATCCAGCAGGCTCTCCCTCACGGTGGACGGGCACATGTTGGGGGCCTTGCCCGCCACGTAGTCGCTGTTCGTGAACAGTCCGTGCTCGAGGTTATCGATCCCGAGCGCGACCGCCTCCCGGAACGAAACCGAGCACAGGTGTCCCGTGACCTTGAGGCCGCGGCGATGCGCCTCGTCGATCGCGGCCGCCAACTCTTGCCGGCTGATCTGCGTGTACGCCTTGAACCAGCTCGCGCCCTCCTCGGCCCAGTAGGCGACGACGCGGCGCGCGTCCTCGGGGCTCGATACCTCGTACATGAACGAGCGCGGATTCGGCCCGTTAATGTACGGCCCCGTGACGTGCATGCGGGGACCCGGGATTTCGCCGCGCTCGATCGAGCGCTTCATGCCCAGCTCGGCGTAGGGCGAGGCGGCGCCGGTCGTGCGAATGGTCGTGAGGCCGGTGCCCAGGTAGAGGCGAGGGGCGCTGAAGTCGAGCTGGACGGTGCGTCCGCGTGTGGTATAGAACGTGTGATCGTGGAGCCCGATGAGGCCGGGAACGACCGTGTGTCCGGTCAGATCCAGCACACGCGCGCCCTGCGGGACCCGCACCTGCCCAAAGCGACCCAGCACCGCGATGCGGCCGTTCTCGATCACGATGGTCTGGTCGTCAGCGGGCGGCGCGCCGGTTCCGTCCACGACGCGCACGTGGGTAAGCGCCACGACCGGCGCGTCCACGCTCACGAAGGCGCGCACCTCGGGCGAAAGCGAAGTCGCTTGCTGCGCGGGAAGCGCGACCGCGTAGGCCAGCACCGCGATCATGGCGAATACGGCAAGCGACAGTTTACGCATGGGAATGCCTCCTTCCGATCAGAGGAATCGATTCAACGCAATCATGCGTTCGTCAGTTCAGAGTTCGTCATTCCGGCGCAAGCCGGAATCCAGAAATTCTGGGTCGCAGGAAGCATTCACTCGGTGTCAAGAGTTGCGTGGGATCAGACCACCCGGGAAGGTTCATCGTGCTCGAACGATTCTGGCTCGGACCGGACAAGCCTGGATTCCGGCTGGCGCCGGAATGACGAACTCTGAACTGACGAACGGATGAGTGCGTTGAATCGATTCCACGG
>JACQVC010000400.1 GCA_016209995.1 Gemmatimonadota bacterium | reverse complement strand
TCGGAGCGGTGAAGCCCGTGGTCAGCACGATATCGTCGCGCCGCACCGTGGTGAATCCCTCGAGCGTGAACGTCACCGAATAGGTGCCGACCGGCAGGCTGGTGATCCGGTACTGACCGTTGGCGTCGGTGACCGCGGTGCGCACCTTTTCGATGAGGGCCGGGCTCGTCACTTCCACGAGCACGCCCGGCATGATGCCCCCGGAACTGTCTCGAACCGTCCCGGCGATGTTGCCTTGCTGCGCAAAGGCTGATCCCGGCAGAAGCATCACCAACGCGGCGAGCACAAGTGCCACTTTCACGGATTGAGACATGGAGTCCTCCACTCGGGGCCGATCCGGCATTTTGGGGAATTTAGGAGCTTCTATACACTCAAAGCCCTACGCTGTCAAGAGAGCGTATCGCGAAGATTAATAGGAATCGGCTGAATTGTAGTAGAAGGTAGGCCATGCCGCGACGGAGGGCCGCACTGCTTGGACTGATTCTGACGCCGCTGACCATCTCCGGCGCTCCAAGGCAACGGCCGGACGCGCCGGAACGGCTCGTCTTCCACAACGTCAGCAAGGCGTCCGGGCTGGCAACGCTGCCGTCCGTCGGCTTCGGCGTGGTGTTCGCCGACCACGACAACGACGGCGACCTCGACCTGGCGATCGTCAACGGGCACGTCATCGACAACGTGGCGATGTTTCGCAGCGGCGCGAGGCACGCGCAGAAGCGGCTGCTGCTGGAGAACACCGGCGCCGGCAGATTCCGCAATGCGAGCCCGCAGTCGGGCCCGGGCTTTGCTGGGGAAAAGGGCCCAGCGGGCGGACGGAAGTGGTGCAAGACGTGGCGGCCAATCAACTGGCCGTGATTCGCGAGGGCATCGGTATCGTCGCCAAAAAACCGTTCGAGCGCTGAGGTTCGAGCATGACCAGCGAGGCCCGCATCAGACCGTCGAGCACGTCGTGGGGCCCGGGATTCTGGCCGTTCAAGACGTCGGGGCCCTGGGCGCTCGCCGTCCTTCTCCTCCTGCCGGCGACGGCCGCGGCGCAGAAGGGCGCGTTCATCGACGCGCTCATCGAGTTTCATGCGGCGCTCTCGGGCACCTACGGCGACGAGGGCCCCAGGGTCGAGGCGGCGCTCGACAGGATGGCGGTGGCGCTCGAGGCGTGGAGCGTCGAGCGCCGCGCGGCGGAAGCCGCCCTGCGGGCCGCGGCCGGCGACTCTTCGATCCTGGCGCGGTTCTTCCTCAATGAAGGTCGACCGGCCGATGCCCTGAAGGCCGTCGAAGCGGCCATCCGGCTCGAACCTGAACGCGCCGGGCTGCACAGGCTCCGCGGGGTGCTGCTCGGCGCGGACGGTCGTGACGGGGAGGCACTCGGGTCCTTCCAGCGGGCGTGGGCGCTCGATCCGGATGATTTCGTCAACGCCTACCTGCTCGCCGACAGGATGTCCACCGGGCCCTCCGAGCCGCCCGAGCGTCAGCTGGCATCGCTCCTCGCGGCATCCAGGCCCGCCGGGGGCGCGTCCACACGGCAAGCGCCGTTCATCCAGGTTGGGTTGATCGACGACAGTGCCTCCGACGAGCCGCGATTCTCGCGCGCCGCCTACGCGGACGGGGTTGCGGCGCTCGTGAGCGGGCGTTACGAGGAGGCGATCGGACTGTTCAGGGCCGCGATGGCCCGCGACCCGCTCGTCGCCGATCGTGTGGCGAGGTCCGGACCCGCCGCACGCGGCGTCGCCGCGCTGCGGCAAGGCCAGGTCGCCGACGCCGTGGCCGATCTCGAGGCCACCGTCGCGGCTGCGCCTTCCTCCTCCGAGGCTCGCCGCATGCTGGGCATCGCGTACGCCGCGGCGGGCAACGTCGACGCGAGTCTGAGGTCGCTGGCGGAAGCGGTCCGTCTGGCCCCCGGGGACGAGCGGGCCCTCGTCGCCAGGGGGCGTGTCCTGATCGCGGCGGGAAGGATCGCGGAAGCCGAGCGTCTGCTGCTGGACACGATACAGCTGCTGCCGGCGGCGGGCCGCGCCCGCTGGGCCCTGGCGGATCTGTACGAGCAGACCGGCCGCAGCATCGACGCGATCGATCAGCTCGAGCAGGCCGCCACGCTCACGATGATCGCGGGCAAGACGGCGCTCCTGTGGCGACTCGCCAATCTCGCGCACCAGCTCCTGGACAGGGAGCGCGTCGTCGCCGTTCTCACGTTGCGGACCCGGCTGATGCGGAACGACCCGTTCGCCCACAGGAGCCTGGGGCTCGCCTACCATCAGGCAGGTCGTGACGTCGAGGCGCTGGTCGAGCTGCTGGTCGCGTCGCGCCTCGGACAGGAAGACGCGGAGACGCTTGCCGTGATGGGGCAGATCCACCTCAATGCCGGCCGTCTGACGATGGCCGAGACGGTGCTCCGGCGCGCGGTGGCCATGGCGCCGGACTCCGCAGGGGCGCGCTACGCCCTCGCGAGAACACTGCTTCGCCTCGGAAAGGAAGAAGAAGGGCAGCAGCAGCTTGCGGAGTTCCGGCGTCTCCAGGACACGCTCCTCGACGAGCGGCGGCAGAAGTACAAGACCGACCTGCAGGATCGGAACGAGCGGCTGCGCGGCGAGGGGACGGGGAGGTGAGACCCCGCGGTCTCGCCGAGGCCGAAGTGCACGCGCATGTCGTCGTGCGAGATGTAGCTGGCGCCGCGAAGACGGAGGCCGACCCCGGCGTGTACCGCAGACTCGCCATCCTCTACCGGCGTCTGGGATGCGTCGAAGACGCTGCCGCTGCCGAGGCGACTCTCGAGCGTCTGGCACGCGCTGCGCAGGTCGGCCGCTAGCCGCCGCGCCGCAACTCCTCGAGACGCTGTTCCGTATACGCCCGACGTTCGCGTGCGCTCTCCTCGGTTCGGCCCAGCGCGGCGTACACGTCCGCGAGCCGGCGACGGGTTTCCGGTGGGGCGTTCAGCGGGATCGCCGCCTGAAGCACCGCGGCCGCCTCCTCGAGCCGACCGGCCTCGATCAAGGCGCCGGAAACCTGGAGGGGGCCCGCGCTGTCGCGCCGGATCGTGATCGCCTGCTTCCAGAGGTCGATCGCGGCATCGTACTCGCCCCTCGACATCTGGATCTGGGCCTGCACCGTCAGCATGGCGGCGGTCCGCCGGCTC
>JACQVC010000393.1 GCA_016209995.1 Gemmatimonadota bacterium | reverse complement strand
CGTTCGAGCTTTCCCCGCTCTTCCCCGCAATGTCGGCAGCGAATGGTTTCCACGTCCGTCTCCCTGTACGAGGCTGCCTTACTCTTAGCGAGATCCTGCCCACCGGCGCAACCGGCAGCGGTTTAGCGATTCGCAGTGCGCTGTGTAAGAAGGGATCCACTTCTCTCCCTTCTTACACCAAATGCCAATGCAGATCGCTGGGTTCAGGCAGGGCTGCACAGGTGGCCCGACGTGGTAAGGTGGAACTGTACTGCTGCGCAGGGAGGCAGTAGACGGTTTGGGAGCGTTTCATTACCTTTCGGGGCGCGTCGCGCCGGGGATCCCGCGGCCGCAAGGGACGTGCAGAGCCGACATCCGGCTCTCCAGGGGTTGGCGGCCGTGAGGTTCGCCGTAGCTTTTCGGATGGAGAGAGCATGACGAAGAAACAGCTGGCACACTTGGAAAAACGGCTGCTCCAGGAGCGCGATCGAGCGCTGCGTTGGCTGGGAATGTTCGACGAAATGGCGAAGGCCGATCGGGAGACCGGCGACTCCGACCTGGCGGCGTACACGGATCACATGGCCGATCAGGGCACGGAGGCCATGGAGCGAGAGAAGGCGGCGGTTCTGGCCACGAAGGAGGGCCGCTACCTGTACCGCATCGAGGAGGCGCTGCGCCGGCTCTACGCGAGTCCGCGCGCGTTCGGCAAGTGCCACAGCTGCGGCGAGGATGTCGGCTTCGAGCGCCTGGATGCCCTTCCGCACGCACGCTACTGCATCAACTGCAAGCTGAAAGAAGAGGAAGCGGCCTAGTTTTTTCAGCGACCTGCTAGTGGTCTTGCACCGACCTGCTGAAGGTCGTGTGGTATCCAGTGAGACGCCTCGGTGACCGTGCTCGGACACCGGGGCGTTCTTCTTGCGGTATGCCGCAGCCCTGCGCGAAAGGCAACCCGGCCACGCGCCTTGCCCTTGGTGCCAGGCGTCCGCGCCTCCCGTATCTTGCTGTAGTGGGTGTTCTGACCATCCCGTGCAGGATCCGGAAGCTCGCTGACGAATTACGGCGGACTTCCTGGCCCCAGGTAGCTACCTGAATGGCCGTACTGGACCTCGAGGCAAGGCTGTCGTTCGAGCGTGCGCTCCTGCGCGTGCGGTGGGCGTTCCTCGTGGCGCCGGTGCTGCTCTACCTCAGGCCGGAGCAGGACCTCCGCCCGCTGGCGCTCTTCATCGCCTTTCTGATCACGCTGTACAACGGGGGCATGTGGTTCGTCCTGCGCTCCGATCCTCGGACCGCCGCGCAGCACTCCGAGTCGCTGCGCTGGCTCGAGGTGGCGTTCATCTGTCTGGCTCTCACGTTGCTCTACGCGCGCACGGGCGCTCCGCTCTACGATGCCCTGTACGTCTACTTCGTGGTCGTGATCACGATCTTCTCCGGGAAGGCCGGGGCCGTGCGTGCCGTCGTGGGCACGGCGGGGGCCGTGCTCCTCAGCCGCGTCGTCGCATCGGACGCGGTGGTCTCGGCCGTGGTCCCTCACGTAGGGTTTTATCTCATCATCTTCGCGCTCACGGCCTGGTCCACGCTGGCGCTGGTGGCCCGCACCGAGAAGGTGCAGGAGGTGCAGGTACGAACGCGCGAGCTGGCGCAGGCCTCCGCCTTCGGCGCCGCTGCCCTCGGGCTCAGCGCGACCTTGGATCCGCAGGGACTTCTGGAAGAGATCGTGAGCGAGGCTCGCCGCCTGTTCGGCGCGGCGGGCGCGTACCTGGCGCTCACTCGGCCCGTGGGCGCCCCGGAGGTGGTGGCCGCCGCAGGGAGTGCCGCACACCTCAAAGGGAACAGTTTGCCGGTGGGTGAGGAGCCCGCCGGCCGCGCCCTGCGTGACCGGGAACCTGCGGTCGGGCGCGTGCAACATTGGTCCAGCGTGGCGGCTCCGCTCCAACGTGGCTCGGAGGTGTTCGGCGTCCTGGTTCTGAGGGGTGATCGTCCGGTTCAGTTCGGACGCGATGATGGGGTCATGCTCTCGGCGCTAGCCGAGATTGGGGCGACGGCCCTGGCCAACGCCCGCCTGTACGAGACGGTCCGTGAGTCGGAGGAGCGCCTGCGCAAGTTGTTCGAGGCTGCCGCCGACGCCGTGGTTACCGTCGACTTGGCCGGGCGCATCCTTTCTGCGAACTACGCGGCCGAAAGTCTCTTCGACCGGCCCAAGGACGATCTTCTGGGTCGCTCGATTTTCGAGTTCGTCCCCGGAGGAGAGGGCGATCGCGCGCTCAAGGCCCTGGCCACGGTGTCGGGCGGCGAGTCGCCGTTTCTCGAGCTGGCGCTCACGCAGCGGAAGGGCGAGAGTCGGATTGCCGCGATCACGTTCGCTCCGTTGTTCGAGGGCGATCGCGTCACGGGCGCCGTCTGCATCGCCCGCGACGTGACCGAGCACAAGCGACTCCAGCAGCAACTGATCGATCGAGAACGTCTGGCCGCGATTGGCGAGCTGATCGCCGGCATCGCCCACGACCTGAACAACCCGCTCACGGCCGTCCAGGGATTCAGTCAGCTGGCGGCTCAGGATGAATCGGTCGGCTCGCGGCTGCGCAGCATGCTCGGTGCGATCAACGAGCTGGCGGGGCGAGCCGGCCGGCTGGCGCGCAACCTGGTGGATTTCGCTCGCCGTCAGGAGGCCGAACGCGTTCCCCTCGAGCCCGCCACGCTGATCGATGACGCGATTCGACTTCTGCGCTACCAGTTCGTCGTGGAGGAGATCGACGTCGAAGCTGAGGTCGAGGCAGGTCTGCCGCACGTGTCGGTCGAGCCGTCGAAGATCCAACAGGTCCTCGTGAACCTGGGCACGAACGCCGTGCAGGCCATGCGCGATCACACGGGCCGTGGCCGGCTTCGCTTTCGCGCCGAGAGCGTGGGCGGTGCGGATGGCTCACTGACGCACGTACGGTTCTCGGTCATCGACAACGGACCTGGGGTGCCCGACGACTTGAAGGAGAAGGTCTTCGACGCGTTCTTCACGACGAAACCGGCCGGCGAGGGCACGGGCCTCGGGCTCTCGATCGCGACCGGAATCGTCCGCGAGCACGGAGGCCGTCTGGGTGTCGAGACCAACGAGTGGGGCGGTGCTACGTTCGCCTTCACGCTGCCGGTCGATTCCGGCGTGCCGGAGCCGGCGGTGCCGCGCGAAACGCGGCGCGGTCCGGTGCGCGCCACCGCGCAGGGATCGCTGCGGATTCTGGTCGTGGATGACGAGGCGGCTGTCCGCGAGTTCCTGAGAGCGGTACTCGAGCGGATGGGGCATCACGTGGACGAGGCCGGCAACGGGGAGGAGGCCCTGCGGACGCTACGGGACGCCGAATTCGATGCCGTGATTTGCGATCTTCGCATGCCCAGCCTCGACGGGCCGGAGCTCGAGAACCGACTGCGAGAACAGGGGTCGTCCGCGGCCGACCGCATCATCTTCGCCACCGGCGACACGGCCCGAGGGGATGTCCTGCGCTTCCTCGACGGCCTGGGGCGTCCTTACTTGCTCAAGCCGTTCACGGCGCAGGAGCTGGCGCGCGCCCTCGAGCAGCTCGCAGCCAAGATGGTGTAGTTTCTCGGCGACCCTGATACGTTCGCAGACCCTACATGCTACTCACGAAGACCGTTTGCACGATCGGGCCCTCCACTCGCTCGCCGGACGTGATCCGACGACTGGTGGAAGGCGGCATGAACGTCGCTCGTCTGAACCTGGCGCACGGTGACCGCGCGCAGCACGGGGAGACGATCCTGCGGATTCGCGAGGCCGCTTCGGCCTGCGGGCAACCGGTTGGTATCCTCGCAGACCTTCAGGGTCCGAAGATCCGAGTGGGCGACTTGAAAAAGGCGCGTGACCTCCGGCCGGGAGGTTCCGTCGTCCTGGCGCCGGAAGACGAAGCGTCGGGCTCGGAAATCCCTACAACCTACGACCGCCTGGCTGACGATGTCCAGCCGGGCGATCGCGTACTGCTCGATGATGGACTGCTCGAGCTGGTCGTGCGCGAAACCGCGGGGCGCCGCGTGACTCTGGATGTGGTACGTGGGGGTACGCTGCTCGGCCACAAGGGAATCAATCTTCCGGAGAGCACGGTTCAGGCCCCGACGCTGACGCCGAAAGACCTGACCGACCTCGAGTTTGCCCTGGAGCAAGAGGTGGATTTCGTGGGGCTCTCGTTCGTGCGCCGCGGCGCGGACGTGGTCGAGCTGAAGGAGAGGTTGGGGGGCGGCGCGGCCGCGGTGGCCAAGATCGAGAAGGCCGCTGCTCTCGACGCCATCGAGGAGATCATTGCGCAGGCAGACGCGGTCATGGTGGCGCGTGGTGATTTGGGCGTCGAGCTTCCCTTCGAAAAAGTTCCTCTCGCGCAAAAGCGCATCGTACGACTGGCGAATCTGTACGGACGTCCGGTCATCACGGCGACCCAGATGCTCGAGTCGATGGTCGAGCACCCGCGTCCCACGCGTGCCGAGGCTTCCGATGTAGCGAACGCCGTGCTGGACGGGACGGATGCCGTCATGCTGTCCGGAGAGACGGCAACCGGCCGCTACCCGCTGGACGCCCTGGCGGCCCTCTGTCGGATCATCCGCGAAATCGAGCAAAGTCAGGACGGCGCGGACGCTCGCCGGGGCCTCCTGGCCAACCAGGACAAGCGCCGTCCGGGTGGCGCCGCGATCGAGCATGCGATCGCGTCGGGAACCGTCGATGCCGTGCGTCTGGTGGACGCTCCGGCCGTGATCACGATCACTCGCACAGGAGGTACGGCCCGCCTGGTCTCGTGCTACCGGCCTCCGGTGCCGATCTTTGCGGTCTGCACGGAAGAGCGCATCGCGCGCCAGCTCTCCATCGCGTGGGGGGTCAAACCGGTGATCTGGACGGGAGACGTGAAGTACGAGTCCATGCTCGACTGCGCCAAGCGTAGAGTCGTCGAGCAAGGTGTGGGACGCCCCGGGCAGCCGGTCGTCGTGACGGCCGGATACCCCTTCCACATCCCCGGCACCACGAACATGCTCAAGATCGAGCGGCTGTGAGAACGGCGGTGGCTCTCGCGCGGCCGCACCCCATTACTCGAACAGGCTGCTGGCCCAGGCACTCGTGAAGCTGACCTTTCTCGGGACCGGCACGTCGTTCGGCGTCCCCGTCATCGGCTGCCGCTGTGCCACGTGTACGTCGGACGATCCACGCGATAAACGCACGCGCCACGGTGCCGTGGTCAGCCTGGACAGCGGCCGACACGTGCTGGTGGATACGCCGCCCGAGCTCAGGTTGCAGCTCCTGAGGGCCGGCATCGATCGCGTGGACGCCATATGGTACACGCACTGCCACGCGGACCACGTGCACGGGGTCGACGATCTGCGCGTCTTCACGACTCGCTGCAAGAGCCCATTGCCGGCCTACGCACCGGAACCCTGCGCCGAGACTCTGCTCGCTCGGTTCGCTTACGTGTTCGACGAAAGTGTCGCGCCGCCGGAAGGGAGTACGAAGCCTAGCCTGCAGCTGCACACGCTCCGGCACGCACAGCGCATCGAGGTGGCGGGATCGTCGTTCCTGGCTCTGGCGGTTCCGCATGGGGACGTGCAGAGCTTCGGGTTCCGCGTGGGCGACCTGGGTTATATCACCGATGCCAAGTCGGTCCCGCACGACATTGTGGACGCACTCCGCGGCGTCGACGTCCTCGTGCTGAACGCTCTCTGGATCGGCAAGAGCCACCCTACCCACCTCACTGTCGCCGAGGCCGTCGCCGTGGCGGAGACGGTCGGCTCGCGTCGCACGTACCTGACTCACCTGACCCATCGTGTCCGTCACGCGGAACTGTCGGCGCAGCTGCCCGCTGGGATTCTTCCCGCCCACGATGGTCTGTCCGTCGAGATCCTGAGTGTGAAACCCGCGGACCGCTGAGCATGGCCCTCCAGCTGCATTTCGGAAACATGCTGACGACCAGCCTCGGAGATCGGGGCATCGAGCCGGAGCGTCTGGAGCGCTTCCAGCCGCAGTTCCGCATCGCCCACCAGGACGTTGAGGAGCGCCGCCAGCGAGGAGAGCTGGGCTTCCTGGAGCTGCCTGGCGCGCGTCAAGAGATGGCCGGGATTCGCCGCTTTGCCGACGGATTGGGCCAGGCCTTCGAGAATGTCGTGGTCCTGGGAATCGGCGGGTCCGCCCTCGGTACTCGGGCGCTGGCCGAGGCGCTCCTGAGCGAAAGCTGGAACGAGCTCACGGACGAGCGGCGAGATTACTATCCTCGCCTGTACGTGCTGGAGAACATCGATCCGACCTCGGTCGGGCCACTCCTCGAGCGGCTGGACCTCGCCCGCACCCTGTTCAACGTGGTGAGCAAGTCCGGGACGACTACCGAAACGATGGCCCAATACCTGGTCGTGGCCGAACGAGTGCGTCGGCTCCTGGGCAGCGAGGGGGTTCCGCGCCACTTCCTGGTGACAACGGACCCCGCTTCCGGTGACCTGCGCCGAATCGCTGAGGAGGAAGGGATCCCGACGTTCGCTAT
>JACQVC010000386.1 GCA_016209995.1 Gemmatimonadota bacterium | reverse complement strand
TATGAAGATCGAGTCGCCGCTGAGGAGGAATTGCCCGTCCAGCAGCAAGGCGGTGTTGCCCAGCGTGTGGCCGGGAATGTGCAGAACCTCGAGCTGGGCGCGGCCGACGGTGAGCCGCGAGCCGTCCTTCACGAACTCGAACGGGATGCGTGCCGGTAATACGTCGAGGGGGTGAATCCCATCGTACGGGTGCAGGTGGTAAGGCACGTTCAACCGCTCGGCCAGCGCCGACGCGCCACTCACGTGATCGGCGTGGCCGTGGGTGTCCAACACCCGATCGATGGCGAAGCCATGTTCCCCTGCGAGCTCGATGTAGTGCTCGATGTGGCGCAGCGGGTCCACGACAGCGGCATGCCCGTCACTGACGACCACGTAGCTCAGGCACCCTCGGCCCGGACGCTGTACCTGAAAGATCTGCAGCGTCCGCGTATCGGTGACGGTCTTGATCTGGTAGTGATTGCCCCAGGCCGCCATCCCGCCCACGAGGTTCGTCGCGTTGTAGCCGAGCCGTCGCAACGCCTGAGCCATGAACTCGGACGTGCCACCCTTGGCGCACACGGCGAGAATCTCACGGTCTATGGGAAGCTCGCTAGACAGCTCGGTACGGGCATACTTGGCGAAGGACTCGACCAGGTCGCCATCACCGCTTGCCTCGAGAATCTCGAAGTACGGAACGTTTCGCTGCGGAAGCGGCTTGCGTCCCTCGATGGGCCCTGCCTCGAATTCGTCCCGGTTGCGTATGTCCAGAATGAAGAACTCATCGCCGCGCTCGATCCTTGCGTTCAGCTCCCTGGGGGTCCATTCGCTCGCCGCAGTCATAGTCTCCGTCCCTCCGAAACCGAGTTGAGGTTGCTCCAGGACGGTAGCGTCTCGTACATGGTCGTCGCGACCACGAAGCCGGAAAGCATCGTGAGACCGCCGATGGCCGCGATCGCCGCGGACAGCCCCAGGATGTCGGCTACCACCCCTGCGGTGACTCCGCCCACGGCGTAGCCCAGATCGCGCCACAGCCGGTACACGCCGATGGCCGAGCCTCGACACTCCGGATGCGCGACGTCGCTCACCACGGCGAGCAGCGTGGGATAGACCGCCGCCGTGCCGAGCCCCAGCAGCACGGCGCCGATCATCCACGCCACCATCCCTTCGCCTGCGACGAAGAACCCGATCCCCAGCCCCTGAACCCACATACCCGTCGCGATCAGCCACTTTCGGCCCCAGCGATCGCTGAGAGCACCCGTAGCGAGCTGGGTCACACCCCATACGGCGGGATACGTCGCCGCGACGAGACCGATGTCAGCGATGGGAAGCCCCGAGCCGGCCAGGAGCAACGGGACCAGTCCCCACACCATCGCATCGTTCAAATTGTTGACGAGACCCGCCTGGCTGGCGGCGAACAGAGCCCGATCCTGCCAGCTCGCGATGCGAAAGATCTGCGCGTTCGAGGGGAGGGTGCCGCGCTGATTCGCGCTCTGCGAGATCCCCTCGGCCTCGGACTTGGCGTGACCGCGAGTCTCGCGCACGGCCAGCAGCGACAGCAGCAGTCCCAATACGGCGAAAGCGACTCCGGGATAGAACGGCACTGGACGCAAGCCGAAGTTCGCGGCCAGATAGCCCGTCACGAACGCGGAGATCGCCACGGCGAGGTAGCCGGCAAACTCGTTCAGGCCGGTTGCCAGCCCACGTTGCTGCGGACCGGCGAGATCCATCTTCATGATGACCGTGGCGGACCAACAGAGTCCTTGATTCACACCCAGGAGCACGTTGGCGAACACGATCCACCCCCACGCGGGCGCCAGCATGATCAGAAACGGCACGGGAAGCCCGATCAGCCAGCCCACCACCAGAATGCCCTTGCGCCCCACGCGGTCGGACCACTGCCCGGCGACGAGGTTCGTGGCCGCCTTGACCAGACCGAAGCTGATGAGGAAGGACAGCATGGCCGCCTTCGAGACGATGCCGAAATCCGCCTCGGCAATCAGCGGAAGGACGGTGCGCTCGAGCCCGACCATGGCTCCCACGAACGCGTTGATCAACACGAGGAGCCAGAACTGCCGCCAGTTGGCTCGCAGTCCCAGGACGACCGGTCGGGAACGCGGTGACGGAACCGCCGTGGAGACTCCCGTGCTCATCGCTTGCGCTCATCCGGCCGCCGCTCGGACGCTCGGCCTGAATCACTCACATCGCCTGAATGGATAGACGCCGGCGAACCAGGGCTTTCCTCCGTCGCCACGGCCACGGGCAGACCCTGGGTACGCCAGTCCGGGAACCCGATGCCGAGACGCCGCGCTCGGTAGCCGCGTCGCTGCAGCAGATCCACCGCTTCCACCGAGAAGAAGCAGTACGGCCCCCGGCAGTACGCCACGATCTCGCGCTCTACGGGCAGACTGCGCAGCCGCTCCTCCAATTCGTCCGGAGGTACGGCCACGGCGCCCGGGATATGCCCCTCCCGGTATTCCTCTTCGGGTCGAACATCCAGGACGATCACGTCATCGTCTCTCAGCCGTGCGAGCAGCTCACCGGCGGTCAACGGATCCAGCTGGTCGCGCTTCTCGAAGTAGAGCCGAGCCATCTGCTCCACCTCCACGAGCCGGTTCCGAGCCAGGGCCTCGAACTCGCGGAAGAAGCGGAACACGGTGTCATCGGCCAGACGATAGAAGACGTGCTGGCCCTCTCGGCGATGGTCTACCAGGCGGGCCGTCCGCAGCACCTTGAGATGCGCGCTCGCGTTGCCGACCGTGAGACGGGCATGGCGTGCAATCGACTCGACCGTCTTTTCGCCCTGCGAGAGCAAGTCGATGATTTCCAATCGCTTGGGGCTAGAGATCGCCGCGCCGATGCGGGCAAACTGCCCATAAAGCTGGTCCTTTAGCGCCTCGTGCATTCTAAC
>JACQVC010000385.1 GCA_016209995.1 Gemmatimonadota bacterium | reverse complement strand
CTGGCGCCGACGATCATCGCACACGCACGCCGGGGCAGCGTCGCGCTTCTCTTCGGCCGCGAAGACCGTGGGCTGTCGAATCACGCGCTCGACCGCTGCCACAATGTGATCGTCATCCCCACCGCACCCGACTACCCGAGCCTTAACCTGGCTCATGCGGCCGCGATCGTGGCCTACGAGCTGCTGCTGGCTACGCAGGGCGGTGAGCGGCCGCTCCCGGCCGGCCGGCGGCGAGGCCGACCCGCCACCCACGCCGATCTCGAAGAGATGTACCAGGTGCTCGAATCCGCACTGCACGCCGTGGACTTCTTCAAATCGAGAAACGTGACCGGCGTCATGCGCGCACTGCGCACGCTGCTCTCGCGGGCCGAGCCCGACCTGCGAGAGACGCATCTCCTGCGCGCGATCGGCTACGAGGTCGTCAACTACATCGAGCGGCGGGACTCCGTGAAGGAGTAGGGCGAAAAACCACCGTGAAACGGTTAGCTCGGCAATTCACTTAGCTCGCCGGCTTCACTCCTCGAGGCGGCGGAGCACGTTCTCGTAGATCGCGCGCACGCGCTCTGTGATCCGCCGGTACGTCTCCAGGAGCTCCTGGCCGGCGGGCGCGTCCATGTGCATGCGCTTTCCGAGCGGCTCCAGCCGCTCCGGGTCCACGGGCACCGCGTTCACGTGTGTATCCGCATCCATGCGGGCGAAGATCTCCAGCCGACGCAGGAAGCTGTGTGCGCGGCGCAGATCCTCAGCTTCCTGCTCGCGCACGAAGCGGCTGTCCGGCAGGTCATCCAGCAGCTGTCGCGAGCCCGCGACCCGGAACTCCGGCCGTGTCCGCCCCTCGCGGATCTGGACCATCTGGAAGAGAAAATCGATGTCCGCGAGCCCGCCTCGCCCGACTTTCAGCTCGAGCGTCTGACCACCCGGCTGTGTCAGCTCCCGCTCCATCCGATCACGGACACCGGTCATATACGCAGGAATGCGCGCGTTCCACGGACCGTAGACGAATGCGCCGACCGCCGCGCTGACCTCGTCGCCGAGCCGAGGCGATCCGGTCAGGAACCGCGCCCGCGTCCACGCCAGCCGCTCCCAGATCTCCGCTCGCGTCTCGAGGTACTGGCGAAACACCGACAACGGCATCGCGAGCGCGCCCTTCTTGCCTTCCGGACGCAAGCGCGTATCGATGGCGTAGGCTACACCTTCTCCAGTCGGCTCCTCCAGGAAGCGCTCCACTTCGCGAACGAAACTCTGGCGCTCGAGAAAAGTGCGGGAGTCCTGCGGATCGCCCCGGTAGAGAACTACGAGATCGAGATCGGAATGCACGGTCAGCTCACGCCCGCCCAGCTTGCCCAACGCGAAGATCGCCCAGTCCGGCTCGCCGTTCCCCCCATCCAGCCACGTCGCCACTCTCGTCACGCAGCCGTCGGCCAGCAGCGACAGACGCTCCTGCAACGTGCCGAGCACTCCATCGCTCAGCCAGTCGACGACGACCTTGAACTCCTCGATCGCCTTGAACCGCCGTATCTGGTCACGACGTTCTGCGGGGTTGAATCCAGCCAGGCTTTGCTCATACCGCGCGCGCAGCTCATCCGCGTCCGGCAGCACGAAGAGGAGCGAGTCGAGCAACTCGGGATACCGGATCAGTCGGCTCGCCGGGAGGTCGCCCAAGTCGAGTATGGAAACGAGCAGGTCGCGCAGCGCTTCGCCCTCGAGCAGGGTGCGCAGGAACGACGCGGGAGCGCCGGTTCGTTGCGTGACCTGCTCGAGCCGGATCAAGACCTGGTCGGGCCGCGCGCACCGCTGCACGCGGTCCATCACGGTCGCCAGCAGGTTCGCGAGCACGTTGCGCGCCGTGGATCGAGACGGCGCCAGCGAGGTGGCTTCATCCAGCGATCGTATCACCTCGAGCGCCGTTTCCGTGTTGGTCACGCCGTGCTCGGCGAGCAGCTCCTTCGCCTCGCTCTCGGAAGCATCTTCGGTCAGAATCCGGAAGAACTGCCGGCCTCTGAAGTCGGCGGCGCCTCGCCGCATCTCAAACATGCGGCGGTAGATCTCGTGCACACGACTGCGCTGCTCTTCCAGCTCGGTTTCCAGAGCGGCGGCCTGCCCAAAGCCAAGCCGTCGCGCCAGCATGGCGCGCTCCAGCGCGGATCGCGAAAGCGCATGGGTCTGCTGTTCCTGAACGATCTGGAGCCGGTGCTCGACGGTGCGCAGAAAGACGTAGGCGCGAGCCAGCGTGTGGTGAACGTCCGCGGCCACCAGGCCGACGCGTGCCAGCGCGGCGAGGGCCGCCAGCGTGTTCGAGTGCCGCACCTCGGGATTCTGCGCACCGTACGTGAGCTGCAGCACTTGCGTGAACGCTTCGATCTCGCGGATGCCGCCGCGGCCGACCTTCACGTCGAGATCGAGGTCGGAGGTCGCCTGCTCGGCGCGGACCTTGTAACGAAGCATCTCCTCCAGAGCCGCGTGGTCGAGATACTTCCGAAACACGAAGGGCTGTATCATCTCCACGAATCGCAAGCCAAGCTGCGGATCCCCGGCCACCGGCCTGGCTTTGATGAGCGCAAAGCGCTCGAACGTTTCGCCCCAGGTGTCGTAATACTGGCCGTACTGCCGCAGCGAATAGGCAATGTTGCCGTGCCGGCCCATGGGCCTCAGTCGCAGATCGACCCGATACAGATAGCTCTCGTCGGTGAACTCGGTCAGGACGGCCAGCAGCCGGCGGCCCAGCTTTTGGAACAGGTCATGCGCGACCTGGTCGGCCTCGTCCTGGGTCTCGTAGACGAAGATGAGATCGATATCGGAACTGTAGTTGAGCTCACGCCCGCCCAACTTCCCCAATGCGATTACGGCGAACGGTCCCGGCAACCGCTCGACGCCGGCCGCCGCGCAAACCGCCGCTTCGGCAATCTCCAGCGAACGCTGCGTGACGACTTCCGCCAGGTCCGAGATCTGTTCCGTCGTCTGCTCGAACGGTTCGCTGCCCAGGATGTCTCGTGCCGCAATGCGCAGAATCTCCCGGCGCTTGAAACGCTTCAACGCGTCGATCCACCCGTCGATCTCAGCGATGCGTGACAGCGCGTCGCCCACCTCCGCGGCCAGATCAGCGGCCGACGGCGCGCTGCGATCCAAGCGACCGATCAACCAGTCGAAGTAGCCGGGGTTGCGAATCAGGATCTCGCCCAGGAACGGCGAAGTGCCCATCAGCTCGACGAGCACGTCCAGCGCGCGCGCATCATCACCCAGGTAGCGGAGGAACGCCGTGCGGGGCATGCGCGTGGCCGCGTATCGCGAGAAAGCCACCAGCGCGAAATCGGGATCCGGCGCACTGCTCAGGGCCGCGAGCAGCGGAGCGGCCAGCTCACTCAGGAGCTCGCGGACCGCCACATCGTCGGCGAGGCCCTGGAGATGCTCGTCGGCCGCCCGCGGATCACGGAACCCGAAGCTCTGCAGGTAGCGGCGCGCCTGCTCCTCGGTGAGATCGGGAGAGAGGAACAGGTCCGCCGGCGTGAGAGTCAACGCTTTAGCCGGTCGTCCATGAGTGTTGTGACGAGGGAACTACCGTTTCACGGGGAGACGCAGAGGATACGAAGAGCCCGCGGAGAACTGACTTCAAGATATTCTTGAATCTCTCCGCGACTCCCACCTTGTTCCTGACTTCTCATGCCTCTGCGTTCTCCCTGCCCCCACGCAACTTTTCGTTGCGTGGGGACCCCAGTTCGCGTGAAACCTTGCTAACTCTTCACGCTGCTCGACGGAACCATTGTGGGCGTGTGCTGGATCCCACGTGCCGGCCTACTCAGATGTCGAAGTACAGCGCGTACTCCCAGGGATGGGGGCGCAGGCGAATCGCATCGACTTCCTTACTGCGCTTGTACTCGAGCCATACGTCGATCACGTCCTTGGTGAACACGTCGCCCTTGAGCAGGAACGCGTGGTCCTGCTCGAGCGCGTCGAGCACCTCCGCGAGACTGCCCGGCGCCATGGTGACCTTGGCCAAATCCTCCGGCGGCAGATCGTAGAGGTCCTTATCCATGGGCGGCGGCGGCGTGATCTTGTTCTGGATCCCATCGAGCCCGGCCATCAGCATGGCACTGAAGGCGAGGTAGCCGTTGGCGGCCGGATCGGGGAACCTCACCTCGACACGCTTGGCCTTCTCGCTGCGCGAGTATACCGGGATGCGGACCGCGGCGCTGCGGTTGCGCTGGGAGTAGATGAGGTTGATCGGCGCCTCGTAGCCGGGCACGAGCCGCCGATACGAGTTCGTGGTCGGGGCACAGAACGCCAGCAGCGCCGCGGCGTGCTTCAGAATCCCGCCAATGTAGTACACCCCTGTCTTGCTCAGGTCGGCGTACGTCCCGCCCTCGAAGAACAGGTTCTTGTTCCCCTTCCAGAGGCTCTGGTGCACATGCATCCCCGAGCCGTTGTCCTGGAAGATCGGCTTCGGCATGAACGTCGCGGTCTTGCCGTGCTTGCGGGCCGTGTTCT
>JACQVC010000399.1 GCA_016209995.1 Gemmatimonadota bacterium | reverse complement strand
CCTCGGCAAGCCGCACGGCGTGCTCCGCGTCGTGCGCGACGCCTCCGGGCGCGACGGAGAGTCCCGCCGCCGGGAGCAGCTCACGGGCCTCCCGCACGGAGAGCCAGCCCGGCCCCCGCGCGGCGAGGGCGCCGCGAGCGATGGCGGCGGCGCGGCCCAGATCCTGGTCCGGCAGCTCGGTGAATACGCCGGGATCGGCGCGCCGCCAATTGGCATAACGGGCGACCTTCCCCAGGATACGTCCGATCTCCTCCGGGAAGGGGAAAAGCGGGATGTCGCGTCCCTGCGGAAGCTCGATCGTGGCGGCGTCGCTCGCGCTTCCGACCACCACACCCAGCATGGGCTTCTCAGCGCCGCCGGCCCGAGCGCCCGCGACGGCGCCCTCGCCGATGGCTGCCGCGATCTCGGCCGTCGCGAACACTCCCACCGGCGTGTAGATCGTCACGAGTGCGTCCACCTCCTCCGCGGCGAGAAGGGTCGCGACGGCGCGGCGGTATGCCTCCGGTCCGGCGGACGCGATCATGTCCACGGGGTTCCGCGTGCTGGCCGCCGGTGGGAGAAAAGCGCGCAGCGTTATCTGGGTCGCGTCCGACAGCGAGGCCAGCTCGAGTCCCGAGGCCTCGAGGGCATCGGCGCACAAGATGGCCGGTCCACCGGCGTTGGTGAGCACCGCGACGCGCGGGCCGCGAGGCAGCGGCTGAGCGGTCAGAACTCGGGCGATCCCGAACATCTCGGGCAGCGTGTCCGCACGAATGATCCCGGTCTGGAGAAAGAGGGCGTCCACGACCGTGTCGCTTCCCGCCAGGGCCGCGGTGTGTGATTGTGCGGCGCGGGCGCCGGCCGCGGTCCTTCCCGCCTTCACGCCCACGATCGGCTTGACCCGTGCCATGCGGCGGGCCACCCGCGCGAATCTGCGCAAATCGCCGAACGACTCGAGGTAGAGGAGCACCACGCTGGTGCGCGCGTCTCGCTCCCAAAGCTCGAGCAGGTCGCCCGGCGTCACGTCCGCCGAGTTGCCGACGCTGACAAAGGCCGAGAAGCCGAGGCCCATGCGGTGGGCCAGCGCGATGATGGCGATGCCCAGAGCGCCGCTCTGCGAGCACAGAGCCACCGAGCCCGCCGGCGGCATGACCGGGGCGAAGGACGCGTTGAGGCGCACGTCCTCGGCCGTGTTCAACAGGCCGAGGCAGTTCGGTCCGATCATGCGCATGCCGTGTCCGCGCACCTGCTCGAGCAGCGCCGCCTGGCGGGTGCGCCCCTCCTCCCCCGTCTCCGCGTAGCGGG
This sequence comes from Gemmatimonadota bacterium, assembly GCA_016209995.1. Classification (GTDB taxonomy): domain Bacteria; phylum Gemmatimonadota; class Gemmatimonadetes; order Longimicrobiales; family Gaopeijiaceae; genus JACQVC01. The sequence continues at coordinate 2,005 of JACQVC010000399.1, read as the reverse complement.
CCGAGATCACCACGAGGCCGCGCACACGGGCGCGGGCGCAATCCTCGATCGCGTCCGGCACGCTCGCCGCCGGGATGGCGATGACCGCCAGGTCCACGGGTTGGCCGATGGCTGCGACGGACGGATAGCAGCGCACGGAGGCGATGTATGCGGCCCGAGGGTTCACGGGGTACACCGGACCGCTGAATCCAGCCGCGAGCAGCGCGTCCAGAACTCGCCGGCCGATGGCGCTAGGCGATCGGGAGGCGCCCACCACGGCCACGGATCGCGGCCAGAATAGCGCGCGTAGTCCGTTCGCGGGCTCGCTCGACATCGTTTCTTCCGTCACGGTCGTCCGCCCTCCAGGCTCCTGACTCGAACCACCGCCTTGCGCAGCTCCTCGAGTGCCAGCATGACGAGCGCAAAGGGAACCATGAACGCCCAGACGACGCCGGGGATCGGCGCCGTCCCGAAGAGCCCCATGATGACCTTGATGCCCGCCTCCTGGCAGCGCTGGACCGCCGCCGGCACCTCGGGCCGGGGCGGGTCTTCGAGCCCGACCAATCCGCAGAGCGTGAGCCCCTCTTCGAGACGCTCCGCGTCGTACGGCTCCGCGACCGAGCGGTAGGCGAGGGAGCATACCGTGGCGCACCCCAGCGTCTCGACGCCATGCCCTTCCCCGGATCGTTCAGCTCGGCAAAGAAGGCGAGAGCGGCTGCGACCCAGAGGATGAGCGCGAAGAAGTGCGTGAACTCGCGGAGGAATCGCAGGATCAGCGGCTCGCCCTCGATGCGCTCGACCCGGTTGGGACCGTACTCGCCGAGCCGGCGGGCTGCCTCCGCGCCGGACAGCCCGAGCGCGCCGCTCTGCACGCTGCGCAGCACATCAGCGATGCCGAGCTGCTGGATCTTCATGTGGGGCCCGCGCCCCTACACCGTCTGGAGCGCCTGCTCCAGGTCGGCGATCACGTCACTCGGCTCCTCGACGCCGACCGACAGGCGGATCATCGCCGGTGTGATGCCCATCTTCCGCTGTTCATCCTGTGGGATATCCGAGTGGGTCATCGTGGCCGGATGCTCCGCCAGGGATTCGGTGCCTCCGAGGCTGACAGCGAGCTTGACGAGCTTCAGCGCGTTGAGGAACCGAAACGCCTCAGCTTCGCCTCCACGGATATCGAAGGAGATCATCGCGCCGGGAGCGAGGCACTGGCGCCGGTACAGCTCGTGCTGCGGGTGGTCTTCGCCCAGGTGTCCCAGGTAGTAGACCTGGTCTACCTTGGGGTGATCGGCCAGGAAATCCGCCACGTAGCGAGCGTTCTTCATCTGGCAGGTCATCCGCAGCTTGAGCGTTTCCAGGCTGCGCAGCAGCAGCCAGCCGGTCCAGGGGCTGGCCATCGTGCCCAGGAAGGTTCGTAGCGCGCGGACCTGGCTGACGAGCTGCCGCGAGCCCAGGCATCCGCCCGCGATCACGTCGCTGTGTCCGCCGACGTACTTGGTGAGCGAATAGAGGACGAGGTCCGCCCCGTGCTTGAGCGGGTGCTGCCAGAGAGGACCCAGGAACGTGTTGTCTACGACCACCAGGACCTGGTCGGCTCCCTCTTGCTGGCGCGCGATCGCGGCGCAGGCGGCGATGTCCACGAGCACGTTCGTCGGGTTCGCGGGCGTCTCCACGTAGATCATCGCGAGGCGTCCGACTTGCCGTGCGCGGACGACTGCGTCCTCGATATCCTCGCGGCCGCCGCCGGCGGCGAACGGGACGGCGCTGATCCCGAACGCGGTGAGAATCTGCTTGATCAGATACTCCGTCCCGCCGTACAGCGGCTCGCTGTGGACCAGCACGTGGCCCGGGCGCAGGAAGGCGAGCAACGTCGTGGCGATCGCCGCCATCCCGCTCTCGAAGACCGCGCACGCTTCCGCCGCATCCCAAAGCGTCAGGCGATCCTCGAGGATCTCGAGATCCGGGTTGTTCAGCCGGCTGTAGATGAGCCCACGACTCTCGGTGAGCGCCGGCTCCCGCAGCCCGTAGG
>JACQVC010000384.1 GCA_016209995.1 Gemmatimonadota bacterium | reverse complement strand
TTTCTTCTCCGTCAACCTCGCTATCCTGAACCTCCTGCCCATCCCCATCCTGGATGGAGGGCATCTTCTCTTCCTCGGCATCGAGCTCGTGCGTGGCAGGGCGCTTTCGCTGGAACAGCGCGTGCGCTGGAGCCACGTCGGGTTCATCATCGTGGTTGGGCTGATGCTGTGGGCGCTGTCCAACGACGTGCTCAGGCTCTTGGGGTTGTAGGATCTGCACCGGCCAGGAGCTGCTCGGCCACCGCGACGTGACCGCCATGATCTACACGCATGTCCTCAACCGTGGACCGGGCGCCGTCCGGAGCCCCGCCGACGGTGGCCGCCCCGCTTATGCGCAATCCATTAGCGCGCACGCCTTTAAGCGCATGGGCCAGCCTATGCCCAGGGCATGGCAGGATGCCATAGACCTGCCGCCTAAGACTTCGACGCGGCTGTGGGTTAGGTGGTCGGACTTCCTAACGCCAGTTTTCTGTATAGAGTTCTGTTGGCGACGGACCAGCGCAGTCCGCGTTCAACCCCCATCATCACGTTGCAGGAGGCGGCCATTACTAGACCCAGCAGAAGTAATCAGACGAAGAAGGCGATCCTGATGACGGGCACTCCGGAGCTGAAAGAAGCCGGGCGGAGACTGGCCTCATTGGCTCTGGAAAAGCTCCAGCAAGACGGAGCCCTGGGTGTGCGTCAGCGCGAACACCTGCGAAGGGCATTGGCCACGGCAGCGGCTGCTCTCGGCTGGGACTTGATCCCAGGTAGTAAGACCGATCGTATGGCGGCGGCAACAAAGGACGTGGCTAAGCTGGCCGATGTTGGCGCGCATCTGTTGGAGCGTGATCTCGCCGATTTGTTGACCGAGAAGAAGGGCGAGATGCTGCGGCTCAAGAAGGTTGCCAAGTCCGTGCAAAAGTTGGCGGCCGACTCGGACGCGTCCTACCCGGCCGAGGTCGAATACTCGCACACCGCGCGCGATGGATCAGGAGGCCTTGTCACGAAAACCGAGACACTCACTTTAGGCGATGCTGGCGAAGCTCTGAACGCTGCTACGACGCTCGAGAAGCGACTGGAGGGCTTTGCGAAGCTCCGGGACCAGATGCTTGAGGAACTAAAGCACAGACAGCGCCAGGTCGGCGAGATGAGACACGGCTTGTCGAGCTTCGTCGAGTCGTCCAACGGGCTGGTCGTGGAGGTGCTCGCCACGCTGACTTAGCCACAATGCCCGACAAGGCTTGAAGATCCAAGCTGTCCAGAAACTCCGCGAGTTGACCGGCATGGACCTGCACAAGGCGTCGACCGGCTGGCCAAGGAACGTAACCTCGTTTCACGACCTGGCCTCACCAAGAGTTGGCGCATCCAGACGCAGACGAACGCGTTGGCTGCGACACGTTGAGTCCGCGATGACCCATGCGCTTTACGCGACGCGAGTTCCTCTGTGCCGTCTCGGCATCGTTCGCTGCGTGCCGGGGCCTCGTCTCCCCTCGAGCGCAGGCCGGCGGCGCGCCCTGGGCTGGGGCCGGTCCAACATCGAACAAAGCGAATTGGTCACGCCGAAGCGATGGGGAGGCGGCTGCCATCTCAACCGCGACATTCCAGAGCTTATTAGCCGAGGCGGATTCCGGATCCAAGGTCTGGAAACCATGTACCTGCCGGGTTGGCGCCCCGCCAGCTTCAACTATTGGGGCACCGCCCTGCCTGCGTAACCTCAGAACAAGCTCAGCTGCCGGGGGCCTACCCTTCGCCTGAGTGCTTCGACATCGATCATTTGCAAGGGCTCATCCTGCTCCGCGACGGCGAGCACTCCGGCATAACCGGACTGACGCAGAGCGGCGTGAACCGCGGCGTGCGCGAGACGAGGCGCGTTGGACGACTGGCTCAGGTGAGCCAGGATCACGCAGACCAGGCCCGGATGCAGCAGGTCGCAGACCAGCGCGGCGGCGGCGCGATTGGACAGGTGGCCGTGGCTCGAGGCAATGCGTTGCTTGACGGACCAGGGGTAGGGGCTGCCAACGAGCAACATCTCATCGTGGTTCGCCTCCAGGATGAGGAGGTCACAGCGCGTCAGGGCATGACGGACCGCGGCCGTGGGTCGGCCCAGATCCGTGGCGATTCCGAGTTTCGCGCCGGTCTCCTGGTCGATGAGCGTGATGGCTACGGGATCGATGGCATCGTGGGAGGTGAGAAACGGCGCGATGCGGATGGCACCGATGTCGAAGTAGGTTCCCGGACGATAGTGGACGACATCCTCGTTTCCCCGCAGGAGGCGCGCGCAGGCGCGCACGGTCGAGCGTGTTGCGTAGATCGGCGTTCGATAACGGCGAGCGAAAACGCCCATTCCGCGCGTGTGATCCGCATGGTCATGAGTGATGATCACGCCGTGCACCGAGTCGGGCGGCAGCCCGACCTTCTCGAAGCGGCGTTCCAGGTCGCGCGCGCTGAACCCGGCGTCGATCAGAACGCGCGTCGTGCCGGCCTCCACGAGCGTCGCGTTGCCTTCGCTTCCGCTCCCCAGGACCCAGACCTTCACGACGGTGCCAGCCTCCGTGGCGAGCTTGGTGACATCACGGGTCCAGGTGGCGCAGGCGCTCGGGAAGCCGCTCCAGCAATTTCTTGAGCTCCGGTGCGCGCGAGCGGTGCGCCACGAGCGTGACGGAACCGGCCCGCACCACGATCAGGTCGTGAACCCCGAACAGAACGGCGGGCTCACCGCCGGCGTACACGACGTTGCCGCCGCTCTCCACCAGGTAACACTCGCCGATGCCTACGTTGCCGTCCTCATCCGCTGGCCTGAGCCGCGCCACCGATTCCCAGCTTCCCACGTCGTCCCAACGGAAGCTCGCTCGCACCGCCGCAACGCGCGGGCTGCGCTCGAGGACCGCTTCGTCCACGGAGATCGTGGGCGAGCTGGCAAAGAAACGATCGGTGTCGCCGGCTTCGAGAAACGGCCAGGCGTCCGCCAGCTCGACGGCCCGTTCGCGCATCTCGCGCAGGAAGAGAGCGACGGGCCAGGCGAACAGACCGCTGTTCCAGAGGTAGCCTCGGCGAACGAAGTCGACCGCCACGTCGGGCTCCGGCTTCTCGACGAAGGCGGCGACCCGATACGCGCTGGGCGTGCCGCTGACTTCGGGCTCGAGAAGCGCTCCGGGTCGGATGTACCCGTATCCGGTCTCCGGACGCGATGGCTCGACAGCCACGGTGACCAGAACCTGGTGGCGGCGCGCGACATCGGCGGCCCGGCGGATTACCGTGTGGAAGTCCTCCGCCGGTTCGATGACGTGGTCGGCGTGCAGGGAGACGAGCACGGCCGCCGCATCCTGCCGCGAGATCTGCCAGGCAGCCCAAGCCAGAGCCGGCCCGGTCCCGCGGGCCACCGGCTCGACACGCACGTTCTCATCCTTCAGATCGGGCAGGGCTTCGCGAATTCCCGGCAGCAAGTGGGACCCGGTAAGGATCCAGAGCTGGTCCGGCCGCACGAGCGGACGCGCCCGCTCGACGGTCTCGACCAGCAGCGGTCGCTCGCCGGCCAGCGCCAGGAGCTGCTTGGGCCGCGACGCCGTGCTCAAGGGCCAGAACCGCTGGCCGGCACCGCCGGCCAGGATGACGATCCACGTTGCCGGATCCGCAGAGTTGTGCGCAGCTGGTGACAAGTTCCTCGGCGCTCCCGCGTCGGTTGGACTGCTTGCGAAACGACTGGTCTTTCAGCGATCTGCTTAGGGCTCCGCAACTTGACACGCCCGCGTCCGAAGCGGTAGTCTTTTTTCGAGTTTGCCCTTGTATCGATGACTTGGACAGCTAGGCCGTCGGCCATCAGCCGCACGCGTTCTGCGAGAGCGGCACGGCTCACGCAGGGCGCCGACATGATGGCTCGCCGGCCTCGTTCTGTTGATGTGCCGAGTACAGGCTCCTAGCCGTAGTCCACGACCATGAATTGTGTTAGGACGCTGACCGGGCTGCTGATCACTGTATCTCTGACAGCGTGTGGCGACCCATATGGCTACCGCTGGACGCAGATTCAGAGCCATGCCGCGATCTATTCCCTGGCGCGGCCGGAGATCGGTGCGCCGTCCGGATTCGACTTCGTGACGGGGCAGACCGTTCGCATCGAGCAAGCCACAGCCACCGGTCAGTGGGACGTGGCTCTGGACACGCAGAATGGACAGCTCGTGCTCCTGCCACCCGGTGCGTTAGGGATACGAAGCCAGGCCCGGCTCCTCATGCTTCCGGATACGACCTACGAGCTGGTGAGGGAGGCGCCCGCTGACACAGCGCGCTACACCCGCGACCAGGCGTTGCCGGTCCGGGCCGGGGCCGTTTACGTGGTGCGGACCCATGAGGAATTCAGCTTCGGCGTCTCCTGTTTCCACTACGGCCGGTTCACGCCCGTCGAGATCAACACGTTGGTGGGAGCCATCCGCTTTCTCTACGACGTGAACCCGTTCTGCAGCGACCGCCGTCTGATCCCACCCCCCTGAGCCGCGCGGATGCTCGACCTTCGACTGTTTCGGGAGGAGCCCGAGCGCGTGCGGGATGGGCTTGCCCGGCGTGGGTTGGGCACAGCCGACTCCATCGTGTCCCGGGTGCGGGAACTGGATGAGCGGCGCCGTGCCGCGATCGCGGAGGCAGACGCCCTGCGTGCCCGGCGCAACGAGGTCTCCAAGGAGATAGGTCGGCGCAAGCAGCGCGGAGAGGCTGCCGAGACCGCGATCGCCGAGATGCGGCAGGTGGGAGAGCGCATCGCCGAGCTCGAGCGTAAAACGGAAACCCACGAGGCGGCGATTCGGGAGATCCTCCTCGAGACTCCGAACCTGCCGCTGCCCGAAGTGCAGGCCGGCGGCGTCGAGGCCAACCAGACGCTGCGCACGTGGGGAGAGCCGCGCCGCTTCGACTTCGAGCCCCGACCACACTGGGAGCTGGGGGCGGATCTCGAGATTCTCGATCTGCCGCGGGCCGCGAAGATCTCGGGCTCCGGGTTCCCGCTCCTCAGCGGTACGGGTGCACGGCTCCAGCGCGCGCTCATCGACTTCATGCTCGATGTGCATACGCGAGAGCACGGGTACCTGGAGCTCAGGACGCCGTATCTCGTGACCGAGGAGTCGCTGATCGGGACCGGCCAGCTGCCGAAGTTCCGCGACGAGTCGTACGTGGTCGAGCGCGATGCCCTGTGGTTGATCCCCACGGCGGAAGTCCCGATCACCAACCTGCACAGGGACGAGATTCTGGCGCCGGAGGCGGTGCCACTCCGCTACACCGCGTATACGCCTTGCTTTCGCCGCGAGGCCGGTGCGGCGGGCGCCGACACGCGCGGGCTCTTGCGCGTGCATCAGTTCGACAAGGTCGAGCTGGTACGCTACGAGCGCCCGGATCGCAGTCGAGAGGCCCTGGAGGAGCTGACCGGAGAGGCGGAGGAGATTCTCAAGCGCTTGGGCCTCCACTACCGAGTGGTCAGACTGGCTGCCGCTGATCTCGGCTTTGCCGGTGCCATGACGTACGACCTGGAGGTCTGGGCTCCCGGCGTGAAGAAGTGGCTCGAGGTCTCGAGCTGCACGACGTTCGGCGACTACCAGGCGAGGCGGGCCAACCTGCGGTTCCGCCCGGCAGCAGGCGCGAAGCCGGAATTCGTCCACACGCTGAACGGTTCCGGCGTGGCGCTCCCCCGTACGCTCGTGGCCTTGCTCGAATCTGGACAGGAGGCGGACGGAAGCGTGAGGATCCCGGAGCCGCTGCACGCGTACGTGGGTGCCGAGATCATTCGAGCGATTCGGGACTAACGGTCGTCCAGCATAGTTGTGACGAGCAAACTAACCGTTTCACGTGAACCGGGGTCCCCACGCAACGAAACGTTGCGTGGGGTAGGGAGCCGCAGAGGATACGGAGAGCCCGCGGAGAACTGATTTCAAAATATCTTGAATTCTCCGCGACTCCCCTCTGGCTCCTGATTGCGCACGTCCTCCGCGTCTTCGCGTGAAACGTTGCTGACCCTTCACGACGCACTCGCTGACCGCGCTATGGATCGACGGAAATGGCCGGTGGCGCTGGCGCTGCTGTTCTCGGCGCTGCTCGCCTGGTACCTGCTCTATACGGTCCAGCTCGCGCGGGCGTTGAGGGTGGACGCCGCGACGCTGTCGCAGCTCTACGCGGCGGCGCTGCGGGCCCTTAACGACCCGTCGGATCAGAGCGGGGTACGAGGGCTCCTGGAGATTCAGGCGCTCATCCTGAGCGCTGGGGTTCCCATGATCGTGACCGGACCGGACGGGACGGTCACCGCCACGGCGAACGTCCCCTTCGAGGTGGACCTGGAATCGGCGGAAGGACAAGGTCGAGTTCGCGCCTATATCGACCGACTGGACCAGCGAGCACCGCCGATCGGCGACCCCGAGGTTTCGCAGATTCACTACGGGGATCCTCCCTTTGTGCGCAGCTTGCGCTGGATCCCCTGGCTACAGGCCGGGGCGGCGCTGCTCATCGTGGTGACCGGGTTGTGGATGATCCGCTATCACTTCGGGGCCGAAAAGGAACGCGCCTGGGCGCTGATGGCGCGGGAGCTGGCTCACCAGCTCGGTACGCCGCTCTCTTCGCTCGAGGGTTGGCTGGAGGTGCTGCGCCTGCCGGCGGCGGAGCGGGGGAGCATGCCCTCGGAGGCGGCGGTGCTCGGCGAGATCGATGCCGATATCGAGCGGCTGAAGCGCGTGACGCACCGTTTCGAGCTGATCGGCCAGGCGCCGAAGCTGGAGCCGGTCGAGCTGACGGCTCTGGTCGGCGAAGTGGAGAGATATGTGCGCGCTCGTCTTCCCAAACTCGGATCCGATATCGAGCTGCTGGTGGATGTTCCCGCGCATCTCCCGCGAGTCCGGGGCAACGCCGTCTTGCTCACCTGGGCGCTGGAGAACCTGGTGCGCAACGCGCTCGATGCGCTGGCCGGTCGGGGAGGGCGGATCGCGATCAGGGTGCGGCGCGCTGAGCCTGGCTGGGTAGTCGTGGAAGTGGCGGATACGGGTCCGGGCGTGGCCTCCGCCCAGCGCCCGCTTCTCTTCAACGCCGGTTTCACCACGAAGCCGCGTGGTTGGGGCGTAGGCCTGGCTCTGACCCGTCGCATTGTCGAGAGCGTGCATGGCGGGCGGGTGCGCATGAGCGATGCCACAGGTGGTGGCGCGGTGTTCGACATCAGGCTTCCGGAAGCGGGGCCGCGAGAGGAGGGCGGGAACGGCCCGTGACCACGCACGCGGCGTTGAACCGGAGCGAAGCGGAGGTCAGCGAAGGGGTAGGGAGAGGGGTGGGTGGAGGA
>JACQVC010000391.1 GCA_016209995.1 Gemmatimonadota bacterium | reverse complement strand
GTCCATCGCCGCGCCCGCATGGACTACGTCGGCGTGAAGAAGATCGACGAGAACGGCCGTGTGGCCGGCGAATTCCGCTTCCTCGGCCTGTTCACCTCCGCCGCGTACAGCGAGGACGCCGAACGCATCCCGATCCTGCGGGAGAAGCTGCGCCGCATTCTCAAAGAGGCGGGCGCGATCCCCGGATCGCACGACTATAAAGAGCTGATCACGATCTTCAACTCGATGCCGAAGGAGGAGCTGTTCCTCGCCTCGGCCGAGGAGATCGGGGCCGACGCGCGCGCCGTCCTCACGCTCTATCACACCGGTGAAGTACGAGTCACGTTGCGCGCAGACCCGCTGCGCCGCGGCGTATCCGCGATCGTCATTCTGCCGAAGGATCGGTTCTCGGGCGAGGTGCGCAAGCAAATCGAAGAGGCTTTCGTCGAGCGCTTCCGCGGCCAGGTGTTGAACTATCACCTCGCCCTGGGCGGCGGCGATCAGGCGCGGCTTCACTTCCATATTGCCGTGACGCCCGAGAGGATCCGCGAGGTTCGGCCCGCGGAGCTGGAGAGCGTCGTCAGTGAGCTGATCCGCACGCGGGCCGACCGGCTGCGCGAGGGACTGGACACCGACGTTTCCGCTCCCGACGCCAAACGCCTGGCGCGACGCTACGGCACGGCGTTCAGCGAGGAATACCAGGTGGCGACGGAGCGGGCGGCCGCGGTGCGCGACATCCAGGAGCTGGAGAGTATGGAGGCGGAGGGCCGGGGTGTCGCCGTCCGTCTGTCCAATAGCGAGGCGGTTCCGGGGGTCGCGGGCGACGAGCACGTCACGAAGCTGAATCTGTACCTGCGCGGCGGACGGCTCGTGCTCTCGGACTTCATGCCGATCCTGGACAACCTGGGTCTGCGAGTCATCGCGGTCAGCCCGTTCGAGGTCTTGGGTCGCGGCGTACCCGAGGCTCGCATCTATGTTTTCGCGGTGCAGGATTCCGACGGCCGGCCGGTGGACATCGAGGCGCGCGGCGAGATCCTGTCGGAAGCGATCCTGGCCGTGCGCGCCGGCGATGCCGTGAACGACCGGCTGAACGCGCTCGTCGTCGGCGCGGGCTTGCGCTGGCGCGAGGTGGACGTGCTGCGGGCTTACGCGCACCACGCGTTCCAGCTGGGTGCGCTGGTCTCCCGCCTCTCACTGCCGCACGCGCTGCAAACGTATCCCGAAGCGACCCGGCTGGTATTCCGCCTGTTCGAGGCGAAGTTCGACACGAGCGAGCGCGGGAGCCTCGAGGAAAGAGAACGCCGCGCGTCGGATATCCGTACGCAGCTCCTCAGGGCCCTGGACGCGGTCGCGTCGCTGGCGGACGATCGCGCGCTCAGGCGCCTGATGTTGATGGTCGACGCCACCGTGCGCACGAACTACTACCGTTCGGGCGGCGCCGAGCCGCGACGCCGGTCCGGAGGCGTTCCGTTCATGTCGTACAAGCTCGCGGCGCGAGCGCTGGAAAGCTTCGTTCACTCGAAGCTGCTCTTCGAGATCTGGGTTCACTCGGCGCGCATGGAGGGCGTCCACCTGAGAGGCGGACGAGTCGCGCGCGGAGGCATCCGCTACAGTGATCGGCCGGACGATTTCCGCACCGAGATCCTCGGACTCGCCGAGACGCAAATCGTGAAGAACGCCGTGATCGTACCGACGGGGTCCAAGGGCGGATTCATCACACGCCGCAGGCTAGCCGAGCGCGAGGCGATGGCGCAGGAAGCGACCGAGCAGTATCGGACGCTCGTCCGCGGTATGCTCGACCTGACCGACAATCTGAAAGACGGACAGACGATTCCCCCCCCTGATACCGTGGTGTGGGACGAGCCCGACCCCTACCTCGTGGTCGCCGCCGACAAGGGCACGGCCCACCTGTCCGATGTCGCGAACGCGGTCGCCGCCGAATACGGCTTCTGGCTCGGTGACGCCTTCGCGTCCGGTGGCTCCCATGGCTACGACCACAAGAAGGTGGGGATCACGGCGAGGGGCGTGTGGGAATCCGTGAAACGGCATTTCCTGGAGAAGGGGAAGAACATCCGGCGCGAGCCGTTCACGGTCGTCGGGATCGGCGACATGAGCGGCGACGTTTTCGGAAACGGAATGCTGCAATCCCGCCAGCTCAAGCTCGTGGCCGCGTTCGACCACCGCCACGTGTTCGTAGATCCGGATCCCGACCCCAAACGCTCCTACCAGGAGCGGCAGCGACTGTTTCGCCTGGCTCGCTCGAGCTGGGAGGACTACGACCGCTCGCTGCTCAGCGGGGGCGGCTTCATCGTTCCGCGCGGCGCCAAAGAGGTCGAGCTGGCGCCGCAGGCCCGCGCCGCACTCGGACTGCCGCCGGATACCGAGGTGCTGGACGGCGAGTCTCTGGTACGAGCCGTTCTCAAAGCGCCCGTGGAGCTGCTCTATAACGGCGGCATCGGTACGTACGTGAAGGCTGCGGTCGAGACGCACCACGAGGTGGGAGATCCGGCCAACGATGCGGTTCGAGTGGATGCCGCCGATCTGAGGGCCGAGGTGATGGCCGAGGGGGGGAACCTCGGACTCACGCAGGCGGCCCGGATCGAGTATGCTCTGAAGGGCGGCCGCATCAATACGGACGCGCTGGATAACTCCGCCGGTGTGGATCTCTCCGACCACGAGGTGAATCTCAAGATCCTGCTGGCCGGCGCCCTGGCTGAAGGCGCGCTGACGCTGGCGGAGCGTAACGAGCTGCTCGAGGAGCTGACCGAGGACGTTGCCGCCAGCGTTCTCGGCGACAATGAGTCACAAAGCCGGGCGGTCTCGCTCGACGAGCTGCGGGCCCGCACCGGCGTGGAGCCCTTCCGCGACCTCATGACCTCGCTGGAGCGGGAGCGCGTGCTGGATCGCGCGGACGAGAACCTGCCATCGTGGGAAGAGCTGCAGGAACGACGAGCCGCCGGGCAGACCCTTACTCGCCCCGAGTTGTGCGTGCTCCTGGCCTACAGCAAGCTGAGCTTGAAGCGGCACCTGTTGCGAAGCGCGGTGCCCGATGAGATAGCGGCGCACAGGTATCTCAGCGTCTACTTTCCGGCGGCACTCGTCGAGCGGCTGGGCGCCGCTCGGCTGGACCAGCATCCGCTGCGCCGGGAGATCGTGACCTGTGGGCTCACGAACGATCTGGTGGGCATCATGGGCGCGACCTTCGTCGATCGGACCACTCGCGACACCGGGAATTCGCACGCGGAGGTCGCACGCGCGTGGCTGATCGCCTCGGAGCTGGCCGGATTCCGGGCGCTGCGCGAGAGCCTGCGCACCGTCGAGGGCGAGGTTGCGATCGGCACCGTGTATCGCTGGCTCGATGGCCTGGCGCGCGTGCTCGACCGTACCACGCATTGGGTCCTCGCCAACGTCGCACCCGACGTTCCGGCCTCCGCCGTCATCGCCGAGCACATCGATGGATTGTCTCAGCTACGGGACGCCTTTCCCGAGGTCGCGACGGGCCAGGATCGCGACCTGTTCGAGCAGCGCATCCGAGACATCCGCGAGCTGACGCACGACGAGACGCTCGGGCGCCGCATGGTCACGCTCCGCTTCCTCGACCAGCTGCTCGAGATTCTGCGCGTGGCGCGAGAGACGGGCGCTGACGTGATGGATGTGGGACGGGCGTACTACCGCACGGCCGATCTGCTGTCGGTTCCCTGGCTGCGCGAAACCATCTTCCGCGCACCCGGCCCAACTCGCTGGGAGCAGCGACTGGCGAACGAGCTTCTCGAGGATCTGGGCCGCGTCCACCGTGCTCTGACAGCCGCTGTCGTGGCTGTCGACGGGGCCGGCTCCGTGGAAGAGAGGATCGAAGCCACGATCCGAGCGCGCGGCCCGGCGCTGGCTCGGGTCCGCGCATTGCTCGACGAGATGCGGACGGAGGAACGAGCGTCTCTGCCCGCGGTGTCCGTGGCGCTGCGCGAGATGAGCGGGCTGGCGGGTGAGCGGATTAGCGGGTGAATCCCCCCACCTACCAGGGGGGTGGGGGGACTCACGCCAAAGCACTAAGACGCTGCCAGACGGATGACCTGGTCGACCCGGGCGTCCACTGTGCCGATCAGGTCGAGGATCTCCGTCTTTCCTTCCGCCTGGGTCACGTCTTTCGCGAAACCGATGAACACGCTGCGGATCGCCTCGCGGTCCACCCCGGCGGCCGCCACGGCCCGCCGGCCGCGGCGGCCTAGCGCCGCCCCAACCCGCCGTCCGATCCTGCCGCGGCGACCCGCTGCCGCCCGAGCCCCCGCGGCCCGTCCCCGCCGTGTGCGGCGAGCGCGCCTGCGCTTGATTTGCAGCGGGTAAATCGCGTGGAACTGCCTCGTCGAAAGTCGGGCGACCGAAGAATCCAGCTTCTTCGCCTTGGCCATCAGATCCGCCACGGAAACCTTCGGATCGGCTTTCAGCTCCCGTTCGACCATCGCCATCACTTTGTCACTCTTCTTGGCCACACATACCTCCCCTCGCCGTGGATTCCGAACTCGAGCCCGTGGGCACGCCAGGTCACTCGTGGTGAGAGACTATGCCCCGCGCTGTATAGTGCACGCAAATATCTGTTGTTTGCGCGCAAGCGCAATATAGAGCGCGAAGTATCAGCTGACAAAGCGTCATTCTCGGTGCTCGGCTCATTGCTTCGCAACCTCACTCGAGATCGCGAGGACATTGGCATCCGCATCGCGAAAGAACGCCATCCACAGCTCATGGTCCCCCAGATCGGCAATCTTGTGGGGCGGTCCTGCGAACGTCACACCTCGGGCCACGAGAGTCTCGTGGGCCGTGTGGATATTGGGAACGTGATAGTAAAGGATCGATGCGTAATGATCGCTCTCGCGCTCGGCGACTCCGAGCATGAGGCGAATGCCCGCGCAGTCGAAGAACGCCATATTAGCTCCCACACCACCCCCGACCTCTCCTCCACCCACGCCTCTCCCCTCCCCTTCGCTGACCTTCGCTCCGCTACGGTTCGGCACCTGAAAGAGAAAACGCAGACCCAGCGTGTCGCGATAGAACGCGACGGCGCGGTCGACGTCCGCGACGGTCACGTGGATTTGCGCGATCCGCGCCAGCCCAAACTGCGTCAGTGCCGCCAAGCTCCACCTCGCTTTCGGGTTGCTTCCGCCCGCCCGCTTACGTGATCGTCGCGCGTCCGCGGGGCTTGAATTACTTAGCAATGCTAACTAATTTGTGGTGATATGGCTGACAAGTCAAGGGTGGCGACGAGCGCAGGTCGGCGGCTGGAGCGGAACGATCTGGCCGCGCGTCTACACTCGGTGGCGATTCGGTTGTTGCGGAGAGTGCGGCGCGAAGATCCGCGGACGGGCTTGAGCACGGCTCGCTTGTCCGCCTAGTCGGTGATCGTTTATGCGGGTCCCTTGCCGCTGGGGGAGCTGGCGGCGGCGGAGCAGGTGAGCGCGCCGACGATGACGCGGATCGTACGGGCCCTGGAGGCTGGCGGTCTGGTGCGCCGGCGGCGGGATGCGCGAGACGGGCGAGCCGTGCGACTGCAGGCGACGGCCGTGGGGCGGCGAGTGCTGGAGGCGGGCCGGCTGCGGCGGGTCCAGCAGGTCATGAGCCTGCTGAAGGGCGTGGAGGACCACGAGCTGGCGCCGCTCGAGCAGGCGGTTGCGCTCCTGGAGGAGGTGCTGGCCGATCCGGAGCGCGCTGGCCGTCCGGATCCCGGTACCTCGACTCTACGGACGAGACCGCCGCGATAGTTTTTCGACACCCTGCGAGGAGCCTCCTGGTGTCCGGCCCTGCGACTTGGCATCCCACGGTCGCCCACTCGAGTGGTGCGTGAGGGATCCCTCTGAATTGCCCAAGTATTTGTTACACAAGTACTTAAGCCACACGATTCCGACCTGGCACGGTCGTTCCATGGGAGAGTGGTCCGAGCGGGCCCTCTGGAGGTGACTCGGTGGTGCCCGGCCGGCGTCGAATCAGGGACCAGGAGCAGAGAGAATGAATAGCGGCGTTGCCGTGGCGGAGCGGGGCGGGCGGATTGGCAGAGCGTACGGATCGAGAGGGGAGCGGTTGACGCGGTTCGTGATCGGCTCGTTCTGCTCCATGACGATGCGGGGATCGAT
>JACQVC010000382.1 GCA_016209995.1 Gemmatimonadota bacterium | reverse complement strand
TCGTGATGGCGGCCACCGCCATCGGTCTCTGTAGCTGCTACAAGTACGTCCCCATCGCGCTGGACAGCGTGCCGCTCGGCAATGACGTGCGGGTTTACGTCACTCGCGACGGCATGTCGGAGCTACGTGGCGTCCTTGAGGAGGACGTTCCTGTGTCAGGTCTGCCTGTTGTCAGCGGTAGGCTGCTCGGCCGCGACGACGCCGGACTGGCGGTCCGGATCCCGGTCTTCAGCCAGCAAGTCGGCTTTCTCCAGACTCAGATTGGCCAGCAGGTCACGGTCCCGCTGAGCGAGGTCATCCAGATCGAGCGACGCCAGCTCGACGGCCTGCGCACGGGGCTCCTCGTGGCCGGCGGTGCAGCGGCCTCCGCGCTAGTGATCCTCCAGATCCTCGGGGAATCGCGGCGGCCGGAAGAACCGCCGCAGTACCCTGACCAGGACACTCGGCTGCCGCTGCTCTTCGTTCCTTTCCCGTAGGTGGTCGAGTACGTAACAGGTTCCGGCTGCGCGCTACAGGAAGTACGCCCCCACATCCACCCGGTTCGCGTGCGGATCCACCGTCGCTGCAATGGTCCGCGCCACGCGCTCCTCGGTCCCTTCGGTTCCCGCGAAGACCTCCTCCGCCAGGTCGACCACGAGCGGCGGGGCTAGCGGCTCACCACTCGGGCCCGCGACCAGTCCGACCACGGGTCGGTCGGGGAACCTATCCTTCGGGTTGCGGCTCAGCACGACGGCCAGCTCACCCGTGTTGAGCAGAGTCAGCGTGCCCACCGGATAGACGCCGAGGACGGAGGAGAGAACGCGAACGATGACGGGATCGAGGCCCCAGGAAGGATCCGTGCGCATCGCCTGCAGAACGCGGTCGGGCGGCCCCGAAACCTTGCGGTCGCCTCGCGCCAGCGTCGAGGCGTCGTACCATTCGGCGACCGCCACGATGCGGGCGTAGACCGCGGGACGCTCGCGCCTCTGGCCGCCCGGGTATCCGCTGCCGTCCATGCGCCGATGATGCTCGTACGCGACGAGCAGCTGCTCCATCGGCAGCTCGCCGAAGCCGTGCATCTCGAAGAGGTTGAGGAACCCTTCCGTGGGATGCTGCTGTACCTTCGTCCATTCCTCGGGCGTGAGCTTGCCTTCCTTCGCCAGGACTTCGGGCGCGAGCTGGAGCTGACCCACGTCGTGCAGCAAGCCCGCCAGTCCCAGCTCGTAAAGCTGGCGCTTCTGGAGCACGAGCTTCTTACCGATGGCGAGGCTCAGGATGCATACGTTCACCGCGTGCGTGAACGCGATCTCCTCGTAACGCCGCAGCGTGATCGTGCCGAGGATCCACGGTTCGTTCCCCAGAACCTGGTCGACCAGCTCCTGCACGCCGCGCTTTACCTTGCGGACGTTGGCCGGCCGGCTCGCGCGCAGATCGCTGAAGAGGTCCCGTGCCACCTTGACCGACTGGACGTACGTGCGCTTGGCGGCGGCCTTGCGGAGGTTGACTTCGCTTTCCGAAAGCTCCATCGCCTTGGCCGGCCGCACGTCGATGTGCTGGATGTGGCCGTGCATGCGCTCGAGGAACGCCGCGAAGGGATCGTCCCCCTCGCCGGGACGCAGGAGCTGGGACAGGAAGGGCGGCCACTCGGAGCGCTGGATCTCGCGACGGATCGCGATGCTGCCGATTCCGTGCGCTTTCAGCGCCTGGAGCACGGCGCCGAAGGTCGCGGACGTGGTCACGGTCAGCCGGATGCGGATCTCGTTCAGGAAGAAGAAGTCGCCGACGAGCCGCATCTCGATCTGCCCCTCGGCATCGACCCAGCGCCGCACCACGTCGTGCAGCTCATCGATCGAGTTCTGCACGGCGAGGTTTTCGAGCGGATAAAGTCGCAGCGCCTGGAGCGACGCATACATCGCCTGCAGAAACTGCCGGCCGCGGAGCTGGAAGTCGGTGGTCTGAGTCATGCCGTGCCACCTCGCAGGGCGCGAGTGGCCGCGCTGCGCACGACTGGATCCTTGTCGGCCGCGGCCCGCTCGAGCGCCCTCTGCGCTTGCGGAGTCTTGATGCGTCCCAGCCCCAGGGCCGCACAAGCGCGAACTTCACCCGGGTGTTTGGGGCCGAGCAGGCCGCGCCCGGCCAACACATCCATCAGCACGGAAACGCAGCTGGGCGAGCCCAGCGTCCCGTACGCCTCGAAGAAGGCGATCTTCTCCGTGAGGTCGGCGGTCGACATCTCCTGTCCGAGGATGAGGGGTCGCAGTACGGACTCGGATGAGGGATCCCGCATCGATCCCAGGGCGCGCACGGCGGTGACCCGTACCTCGCGGTTGGCATCGCGTAGCGCGCGCTGCAGTGCGGGCACCCAGGCGGTATCACCCAACATCGCGAGCCCGCGCACGGCCACGACCCGCACGGTGAGGTCGCGGTGCTCGATGAGATGAGCCAGCTCCGCCCCGATACCTTGAAGCTTGAGCGAAGTCGCCACGAGAGCCGCACCGACCACGACCTCGGCATCGTCCACGTGCAGTAGCTCGAGGAGCCTCGCCGGGTTGCCCTCCGCGATCGTCCTGGCCGCCTTTTCCAGCAGCTTGCGGAGCTCGACGTTCTCCATCCGGTTGAGGGGGGACAGCAGCGTGGGCAGGGCCGGCGGGCGCAGCCGGTGCAGCAAGTCCTCGAGGTCGTGCGGCGATGCGCGCACGGATCCCTCGGCCATGCTGGTGACGAGCCGGCGCACCGCGTCGCTTCCGCTGACCTCGTCCAGCACGGTCTGCAGCTCGCCGCGGCGGGCGTCATCGAGCACGCCTTCCTGTGCGGCCAGGCGGTCCAGCTCGCGCAGCGCCTGCCCGGTCAGTTCGACCTCACCCCGGCGGAGGAGCGTCGAGAGCACAGTCGGGAACATGCGCAGGATGCGCGACTGCCGGTCGGGCGTCTGGGCCTCGACGGAATCGAGCAGCGCGCCGATGATGTGTCGCGAGAGCTCGCGCTCGCGCTCGAGACGCAGCTCGTCGTGGATGTGTTGCACGTCGGCGGGATTCAGCACGTACGCAGCCGGGTCCACGCTGCGGATCGTGCTGGCTGCGGCCGCCTTATCGGTCAGGTCTGTCCCGCGCGGCCGCCCGCGCACCTGCTCCTGCGCCAGCTGCGTCACGAGCTTGACGTCGAAGGGTGGCTCGTTGGTCGGCTCCGGGATGTCCAGTCCCTCGGCGAACAGACTGACCGCGTCGTAGCGCAGCCGCGAGAACTCGGTCTGCCAGAGAAGCGTGAGCAGATCGTCCTCCTCGGACGGCTGATACTGCGCTGCGTGCAGGACGGTCATCAGGCTGTCGAGCTCCGTCTGCTCGAAGCCCGGCAGGACGTGGACGCCCCGCAGGCCATCCTTGCTCAGGAGAAACGCCAGGGATTCGGCGCGATTGTCGGACTCGTAGATCGTTTCGCCGTTCCAGGCGATCGAGGTCTCCGTGACGACCAGCTCGAGATCATCCTTCCACGTCCAGTATTCGGCGAACGCGGAAGCGGCGGCCAGGCGGAAGCGCCGGTAGGCCGGGTTCTCGCCGCCGTAGAGGTGATAGGCGCGTAGCGCCTTGGCCAGGTCGCGCAGCAGTCCGTGCACGACGCCCTTGAGCGCGTCGTCAGCGGGCGTAGCTACGCCCGTCGAGTCGCCTCGCGGCCGGGCACCGGCCGGCATACTCCCTGTCGTGGTGTCTTGCTGCCTCTCCACCGAGTTGGGGTCCTCCCGTCGGGGAACGGGTACCGGGCACCGCCGGGGAGGCGGACCGCGGTGAGCCGGACCGATCGGGAAGCTACGCCGCGCGCCGGCCGCGAGCAACTCGGAAGCGTGGACCGTTCACAGATTCATGCGGGCCAGGATGCGAAGGAATCGCGGATCCTTGCGAATGGGGTCCCAGGTCGGGTCCCACGGAAGCTGGCGCCAGGCCGGTTGCGCCTCCTGCGTCACGGCGCCCTCGAGGAGCTGGAATACTCGTTCTGTATCACCCAACGCCATGTAGGCCGAGGCGAGCAGGTACGCGTTGGGCCCCCGCGGCTGCCGGCCCTCGAACTGTCGCAGCAGGCTCGCGGCCTCTTCGCGTCGTCCCGCGCGCGCATACGTGTAAGCGGTCCAGAGGAGCTCGACCATG
Source organism: Gemmatimonadota bacterium (assembly GCA_016209995.1). GTDB lineage: Bacteria > Gemmatimonadota > Gemmatimonadetes > Longimicrobiales > Gaopeijiaceae > JACQVC01. The sequence continues at coordinate 1,407 of JACQVC010000382.1, read as the reverse complement.
GGGAAGCGCGGAGCACCGGCCGCGAGCGCGGCGCGGAACTCCTCGAGCGCTTCATCGTACCTGCCCAGCTCGACGTACGTTTTCGCCAGGTTCTGTCGTCCCAGGTCGGGCTCCAGCTCTAGGGCCCGGCGATGAACCTCGACGGCCTGCTCGAATTTGCGCGCCGCGCGCAAGGCCTCGGCGTAGTTGGCCACCGCGGCCGCCGAGAGCGGTTCGAGCTCCGCGGCGGCCTCGGCTTCACGCACGGCTTCGTCCGTTCGCCCGAGTACCATCAGCACGCCCGTGTAGGTGGCGTGAGCCGATGAATTCGCCGGATGCAGCTCGATCGCGAGCTTGGCTTCGCGTTCGGCCGCGGACCAGTTCCACAGCTCGAGCTCGACGCGTCCCAGAGCGGCGTGAGCTTCCGACAGCGTGGGCGCCAACCGGATGGCCCGCTCGGCGGCGGATTTCGCCGTCCGTAGCGATTCCTCGCGTGGTAGATCGCCTCGCGCGGCGGCCAGAACGTACGCCTGCGCCAGCTCCGCGTGGGCGAGGGCATAGTTCGGATCTGTGACCACTGCGCTGTCGAACTGCTGAATGGCGCCCCGCACGGCCGTGCGCGTGCCTCGCTGCAGCAGATAGCGCCCGCGCAGGAAGAGGTCGTATGCATGCGAGTCGGTCGTAGCGCCGACGGCGAGCCGGGTCCTCTCGGGAGTCGCCAGGGTGAGCCGGAGTGCATCCACAATCGCGGCCGCGATCTCTTGCTGTAGGGACAACACCTCGGTCAGCTCACGGTCGAACGTGCGCGACCACAGGTGGTACCCATCCGAGACGTTGATCAGCTGCGCCGTGACGCGCAGTCGACTCCCCTCCTGCCGAACGCTTCCCTCGAGCACCAGCGCCACGCGCAGAGAGTCCCCGATCGTCTGGATGCCGAGGTCTTTGTTCCTGAACCGAAACGAAGACGTGCGCGCGGCCACGCGCAGGCTGTCCGTTTGACTCAGGGCGTGAATCAGCTCCTCGGCTAGGCCATCGCTCAGATGCTCGCTGGCTGCCGGGTCGGCGCTGAGGTTGAGAAAAGGCAGTACGGCAATCGAGCGCGCAGGCGTGGAATCGGCGCGGCGATAGCGGTTGGCCGTCCACCATCCGACTCCGGCCAGCACCAGAGCTGTCGCGAGCGCAATCGCCGTCAGCTGGCGGCGGGGGGAAGACGGCGGCACAGTCGCAGCTGTGGCCGCGCGCAGCGGCTGAGACTCTTCACGGCTCGTAGCCGACGGCGGTCCCGTCGGACTCGGCGAAGCGCTGCTCTGACGCACGCTCTCGATCAGTGCGCGCGTGTGATCCAGCGGCTCGAGGTCTTCGGCCTTCAGCGCGCGCTCGTAGCTTTCATATTGACGGATCGCTTCCGCGCGGTTGCCGGCGGCGGCG
>JACQVC010000381.1 GCA_016209995.1 Gemmatimonadota bacterium | reverse complement strand
GTCTGAGCCAGAGCCACCGCTGCGGCCAGCGACAGGACCGTCAACCCGACAGCGAGGGATCGATGCCTCATGATCGACCTCCCGTGACCGCTTACCGGGCCACGTACCGGAGGAGCCGCTCCATGTCAGGTCCAGATGCGCCTGACGCCATAGGGATCGAGCGCGGCGTCGTGCGAGATGACCTGCGCCGAGCGCTCCAGAGCCTGGGCGACGAGCAGCCGATCGAAAGGGTCGCGGTGGTGCATGGGGAGACCACCGGCGCGGTAGGCCTCGCGAGGCTCGACGGGAGTCCAGGTCAGGCCGCTCTTCTCCACGACCTCGAGGAGGTCGTCTGGAGCGTCGAGCTTGCCGAGCGCGCTCTTGACCGCCACTTCCCAGGCGCACACTGCGCTCGCCAGCACCTGACTCTCCGGATTGGCGAGCACCGCGCGGCTGCGCCGGCGGGGAGCGGCGCATCGAAGTCCTTCGCGATCCGGACCTTCCCCTTCCACAGGCCGGCTACGCGCGGCCGCGGGCGCTCGTAGGGCGTCAGCTCCACGAGCGGGCGGCCGGCGCGGGCGATGACGATGCGCTCGCCGGCCAGGGCGCGCCGGATCAGCTTGGAGAGCTGGGTCTTGGCCTCGTAGCTGTTGACGATCTCCACGCCTGGATCGTAGCAGGCTTTGGTCTGGTTGGCCTAGTCCGGTCGCCTGGGGCCGACCTTCACCCGGTGTTCGTCGTACGCCGGCGGCCAGTCACCCGGCTTCCGGCCTGGGCGCTGCCCCAGTGGGCCAGAAACTGCGTGATGAACGTGTGCTCCTCGTCCGCCTCGACCGCCAGCGGCGCCAGCGCCAGTGCGACGGCGAGGGCGGTGTGATAGCCCAGCGACCGTGACGCAACCGCGCGCGTGTATGCCGGATGCGCATCGTTGATCCAGACGGTGCTGTCCACCAACCGGCCCAGCTCCGAATCGGCGGGCCGCGACTCGAATCGCACGAGTAGACCGTATCGCGCCGGACGCCGTCGTCCGCTCACGGTGTCCGATGTCCCCGTCGCCGCGATGTGGGCCCGCGGCCGGCCGTCCTTTGTCGCCAGAGCTGCGTCTTCGGGCGCGGATCGATCTCCCGACTGCGGCATCTCCTCTGGTGAAGGGGGCGGAGGCTCCGGCTGTGGCGAGGCCGGCTCCACCGGAGACTTGCCCGTATCGCCTCCTGCGGGCCAGGAGGCTCTTCCCTCGGCCGCAGCGTCGGGGCCGGGGGAGGCATCCGCGAAGAGCGGCGCCGGCACGCGCACATCGCCCCTGCCAGGCATCGGCAGTCGCTTCTGCCCTCCAGCGCGGCGGTCGACGAGCGACCGCAACAGCGGAAAGTCATCGGCGAGATCCTCCAGCACGCGCTCGAGATCGCGCCCCAGCCGGGTGAGTCGCGGCCGTGCTTCGGTGTCGCGTCCGTCGCCCCATTCGGCGAGCTGTCGAGACACCACTTCCTGAATGGCTTTACGGTAGGCGAGGTACGACGCGCCACGCGCACCGACCCGGATGAAGTCGTTCTTGCTGAGCGTGAGACACTCCGCGAGATCCGGTGCCTCGATGAGTCCACTGATCAGCGCGCGCGCGGTGGGCGCCAGACCGAGCCAATCCCACCCGCGCTTGATGACCTTGCCGAACGTGCTGATCGCGACGCCTTCGCGGCCGGCGGCCAGGCGTGGATTTCGTTCGATGAACCCGCTCACGGAGGGCGTCCGGCGACGCCCCAGCCTGATGGAGATCGGTATCCGTTCCGAACCCGGAACCGCCCCGCGTGTGAGCTCCCGCCCGTCAACCTCAAACGCGACGGCGTTGGGGTAATGCCGCCGCAGCAGCTCGTCGAACGTGGGATCGAGCAGCGGCTCGAACTGTCGTCGGATCGTCTCATCGAGATACCCGGCATCGAGCAAGGGCGACAACTGGCTCGTCAGCGTCAGCCGTACCGCCGTGCCACGCGAGGCCGTCAGGCCCGGCGGCGGGATCCACTTCCAGGGCGCGCGATGACGTGATGCGAGATGCCACCGCGTGGCCACGTGCGTGGATCCGCGCCGGGTTTCCGTGACGACCTCGCGCGACACAAGGAGCCCCAGCTTGATGCCGACGCCGGCAAACCCGATACCCTCCCCCCGCCTTTTCGTGCTCGCGGCCACGTCGTGGTACCGCGCCAACTCCCGCCGCTGCATCCCCCGTCCATCGTCCACGATCGTCAGCGTCGCGTCAGCCGGGTTGGTCAGCAGACGGACGCGCGTCGCACCCGAGTCCAGTGCATTCGCCACGACTTCGGTGAGGATCGTCTCTTCGAGGGCGCCGGTATAGGCGTCCCTCAGGTCTTCGAGGAGGTGTTGGAGGTCGACTCGCGTTTCGCCCACGCGGCCATCTTAACGCCTCTCAGGCATCCCGGGGGGCGCGTCGACTCGCCCCGGCGACCGGTGGCGAGGTGTCGCCACAAGAAGGAGAGGAGACGGCGCGGGCCGCCGGGGAGGAGGCGCGAGCAGGAATCGGCCCGCGGAAGCGCGCAGACGGCGTTGACCTTGTAGTGACATCTCCGGTATGGTGTGTTCCACGTTTGCACACATTCCCACCCACATCCGTACCGGCTCGTTGCCCCGAAGTCCTACAACACCTACAAAAATCGACGTCAAAGGGAATCTACCCCTTGGCACTCAATTTGTTAGAGGAACTGTCATGACGTTCCGCCATCGGCGTACGGTCCTGGTGGTCGAGGACGCCATCGCGGTCCGGAGCATGCTCGAGGAGTTCTTCACCAACCACGGCTACGATGTCGTGCTCGCGTCCCACCCGGATACCGCGCTGCAGCGGCTGAAGGCGTCGGCGGCCGTGCTCGACGCGATGATCCTGGACGTCCGGCTCGACGACAACCGGTCGGGGCTCGAGGTGCTGGAGCTCATGCGGCTCGACGACCGGTTCGTCGATCTGCCGGTGGTGATCTTGACGGGCATCCCGCAGCTCGATCCGCGGGAGGTTGAGATCATCCGGAGGAACCGGGCGTACCTGCTGTACAAGAAGATGGGCTACG